>JAYVXZ010000086.1:0-4836 GCA_043784715.1 Candidatus Adlerbacteria bacterium | reverse complement strand
ACAAACGAAGGGCACGCTTGCTCGCCTGTATCCAAACAAAAAATTACTTTCCGGCGAAGGTATACTCGTCGACCAAGCGACCGCTGCTGCAGCGCTTGCAAAGGGCGAACTCCCCCGCTCCAGCGCGGTCATAGCGTCGCGCGTCTGCAGCGAGTTGTTCGGGCTCGATATTTTGGCCGAAGGCCTTCAAGACATGGCCGAAAATCTCACTACCTTCCTGTGGATGGAGCCTCGCTAACACACCGCTAGCTTCATTGCATATTTAGATACTAGGTATAAAGTTAAGTTACTTAACTAACTATATGCCCAACCTACTGCAAAAAATAGCCGCAGCCGCCAGCAACACGACCACCTACCGTGTAGGGTTACTGCAAGCAAAGGCGTACCGAAGCCTTAAACTACAGACCACTCAGGCACTGGCGCACCTCGACATCTCGACCACTGACTGGGCCTTTTTAGGCTTGCTCTACGACCATAAAGACGGGATGCGCGCCGTAGACCTGGCCGACGAGCTTGGCGTCGAAGCGCCTTTTGTGAGCGTGCTTTTGAAAAAATTCGAAGCAAAAAAACTTCTTTCGATCGAAATTAGTCCTGATGACAGTCGCTCCAAAGTTGTTTCGCTCACGAAAGAAGGCCGGCAGTTCGTGCCTGTAACCGAAAAACATCTTCGCGGGCATATGCGCCAGCTTGTCGAAGGCACGTCACTCAAAGACATTTTGGCATACATATCAGTGCTAGAAACAATAATAAAGAACGCCGCAAAATTAAAAAATGTAGACGAGTGAAAGTTTTCCTCACTGGGACTATTGTCTAAAGTCGACAGTAGGAGTACTACTTAAGGTAGACGAAAGGAGGGTTAGCCAATGCCATCTCAAAACATAGCCTGCGCGCACCACATGCCTGCAACTACTCACTGCCTCCAGTGTGAGCTCACCGCTGAAATTGCCAGGTTCAAGAGTCTAAATGCAGTGCTCGAAGATCGAGTTGTTGCCATACAAGCTCGCGTGCCCGCATGTATCACCGCGCCGACTTTAGGGGTCCACCCATTGTTATACGCTCTGCGCCATAGCAGGCAAATACCCGATGGACCGCATGCGGTTATCAGTGGTTCATACCTCGGTCCTAAGATCCCGCACGACTCTTCGTAGCTTGCTCCAATTGGAGCGGCTTTTTTTATGCCACCTTTCTCCTTGCGGGGCCATAGCCAAGTTTTGCTATCATGGTATGATGTCAGTGTTTGATAATAATTAACTAACATTATGGCAAAAGAAGTTACATCAGCATTTATGAAGCCGAAGAACCTCACAGAGGAACTTGAGGCCGTCGTTGGAAAGGGCCCGATGCCATTTCCACAAGTGGTAAAAAATCTCTGGGTATATATCAAAAAGAACGAGCTCCAGGATCCGAAGAATAAACGTGAAATTATTCCGGACGAAAAGCTTGCGAAAGTTTTTGGGACCAAGTCTGCAGTCAACATGATGAAGATGTCCGGTCTTGTATTCAAACACCTTTCCTAAACTATTTGGTACAGGAAGCAAAAAGTAAAAACGCTGGGTTACTCCAGCGTTTTTACTTTTGCTACTGTTACAGAATTAGTGTTTAGGGAACCACGGTACGAACACCGAAACTCGATTTGCATATTCCTCCCAACCCGGCTTCTTTTGCATGGCCGCTTCGAGCATCGGTACGCCGGATATTTTCAGTAGGAAAAAAGTGATAAGGACAGGGCTCGCGAGGAGTGTTAAACATGCAGCCCACCACCCGAGTGGCAAAATAGCCGGCAAACACAAAAACCACATCCCCCACCACATAGTTGCTTCGCCAAAATAGTTAGGGTGGCGAGTGTAGCCCCAGAGCCCTGCCTTCATGAGTTTGCCTTTACTGTCGGGGTTTTTAATAAATTGGTCGAGCTGATAGTCGCCAACCACTTCGAAGAAGAAGCCTACACACCACACAGCGAGCCCCGCAAGCGAAACTAAATTTAAAAACGGAGCGTCGTAGGAGTTGGCAATAACCACCGGCGACACTATTGCCCAAATAATAGCGCCTTGCAGCATAAAGATTTGAAAGAAGCTGCGCGTCTTAAACCACACCCATGACTCTCGCCACGCAGCATAGCGAAAGTCTTCGGGCTTATTTCGGTTCCGGTCATGAATGCGAATAGCAAGCCGCAGCCCCCACACCGAGACCAAAGCCGTCGCCACCCCGCCCAAAGGATGCTCACCAAAGTTATAAAGCGTCGTGCCTGCTACAAGTATGAACCCCAGCCCGTAGGCCACGTCGACAATACTATTGTTCTTCAAATACAAAGCGATAAAGAACCCCCATACCATGTACACGAATAAAAGAACTCCCGCTACCGCGAGCGGCACACTCGAAATACTCAAAAGAAAAGTCATGTGCCCATTGTACGCCAAAAGAAAAATCAGTGTACCTTCCCTAAATACGGCAACTCGATTGTTTTCTTTTTTTGCTCCAGAGGCAGGTCGACGAGGCTTTCGCGGCGGCTGTTTTTCTTTTGACGGTCGGGCTCTTGGTGGTTCACTGCTTTGAGACTGAGTGCCAGCCCTATGGTTTCTTTCCCATACCGCTTGTTGAGTTGGTCTACTATCTCGAGGAGTTTGGATGCCTCTGCCATTTTGGAAGTCTCGCCAAAGAGGTCGAGTGTGGCGGCCTGCTCGCCGACGATACTACGTAGTGATATGCCGGTCGCGCGGTACAGGATATGCGGCACGAACATCCGGTCGAAGTGTTTTTGTACATGATGCAAAATATATGCCGGGTCATTGGTTGGGACAGGCAGCAACACTTCCTCGTTTCGATATAAAAACTCCTGGGTCTTGAGCATGACTCCTACCGCCCCAGTCCTGACCCCATGACGCCGCGCCTTGCTGCAGGCGCGTTCGATATTTTTAGAGAGTTGTGCCAACACGAACTCTCGGTTGCAGTTAGGCGGCGCGAAGGTGCGCGACTTAATTATCGAGCCAATACCCATATCAAGCGCGCCGCCAAGCAACTTGGTGAAGCCGCCGTTTAGCTCGAACCATATCTCGCGATATGGTTTGGCAATATGGTAGTCTCGCAGCCAGCCGTCGTCTTTTTGTGCAAACTCCAAGGCACTATGCACGCCCAACCCTTGGAGCTTCATAGCCATAGCAGGGCCTATCCCCCACAAGTTTCCCACTTTTAGTTTTTCAAGAAAAATGGGGATTTTTTGTGTGGGTATCGGCGTGAAGCCAGCCGGTTTGTTGAACTTCGACCCAATCTTCGCCACAACTTTGCTAGGCCCCAACCCCACACCGAACGTAATACCGAGGCTCATCTCCAAATCTCTTTTTATCATCCGCGCAATATCTTCGTAGTTCAAACCGTACAACCGCTCGAGCCCGGTGATGTCGGCAAAGCATTCGTCGATGCTGTATTCCTCAACAATCGGCGTATAGCGGCGAACAATTGCGTACATCCTCCTTGCGTATACCGAGTATGCGGTGTAGTCGGACTTGACCACTATGACCTGGGGGCACTTCTGCCGGATTTCTCTCATGGACATCCCGCGCGACAGGCCGAGTCGTTTGGCTTCGATACTGAGTGCCGTGGCCGCGCCGCGCTCGGCACCGGTGACGACAGGCAGCCCACGCAGCTTGTGGTTCATCGATTGCTCCACCGAAGCAAAAAAGGAGTCCCCGTCGAAGTGCAGTATCGCGCGCGGATAGGCCGCCGGAAACTTCAATATTGGAGCTTGGGGCACCCCGGAAGGCAACGTTGCAGCGTCCCTTTGTTGAGCAGCAGCTAGCGCTCTGCACGACGAGGCGTCGCCTGCAGTGGAGACGTTGCCTTCCGGGGTACCCATTCTACTAACCTTTTTGTTTTTCATTTATACTTCCGAAAAGTTGCGGTCACGACACCTATTATCTGACCTTCTTTCGGATGGATGTTAGGGTAGTTCGAGTTAGCTGCTTCGAGATAGAACTTCGCGTTCTTCTTTCGTAAATATTTAATGGTGTAGCCATCCTCGGTGAGCGCAATGACAATGTCGCCGACTTTGTAGTTGCCACTGCGCTCAAAAATCACCATGTCGCCCGGGTGTATGCCAGCGTCCTCCATAGAGTCACCTTCAACCTCTAAAAGAAAGCTCGCGTTCTTGTCGCGAATGAGATACTCGCCCACGGTGATAGTGTCCGCCAATTCCTCCTCCGCAGGCGAGGCAAAGCCCGCCCGCACGTGGCCAACACGCTGCACTTCGTGGAGTTTGCTGGTGGGCAGGAGCTTGCCGGTCTCGTCCTTCTCTACTATCCCCTCTTCGATGAGTCGATTGACCACATAGAACGCCGAGGAGCGGGAGGTAAAATTGCATAGACGCATTATTTCGGTGATGTTGGGCATCCGTTTGCGCGCGCGAAAGAATTTTAAAATAGTGGTTCGGTATACCTCTTTCATACACATCAGTGTATTCGAACAATTGTTCGACAACAACCGCACTATCCCCACCCACACTTGACTTTAATCGTAAAATGCTTTATTTATAGACATTAGGCAGCTCATCAGGGGAGGTTTGCTGTGGAAAGAAAGATCACACTCATATACACCGCAAAGGGAGTCGAGCTCACCTACCGTGGAGAGTCTGTCGTTCTCGCCGTAGAGGAAACGGTACGGGTCGACGGCGTAGGGACCTTTAAGTTCTCCTACCAAAAGGCTTGCGAGTTGGCGGGAATTGCCTGGAGGAAACCCGGCGAGAAGTGGCTGGACAACTTCAGCCTCATATTTAACGTGGAAACGTGCCGGTATTACACGCCCACCTCCGCTATACTTACACTTCCTATGTCGAAACGTGCTGCC
>JAYVXZ010000085.1:0-4845 GCA_043784715.1 Candidatus Adlerbacteria bacterium | reverse complement strand
GAGGTATCGAAGTAGTCTCGGACCATGTGATGACGCTACACGATGGCGCGTTCAAGGAAAGGTACAAGGTGTCGGACGTGACGCTTACCTCCGGCCACAGCGACCACTGTTTTCTAAACGGTACTATCAGACCACTTTTTTAACCTTCCTCACACGCGTGCGGAAGGTTTTTTATACAATAGTGTCCTTACCAACTTGTCCTGCTACTCTATGGGCGGATGTAGTGAGGAACTTTTTTAAAGTGGCGCTAGTAGTAATATGTATCTGTTAAGGGTATATATATTGTATGCAAGAGATTGTACTTATTTTTGAATTGGAGCAAATCGAGATCGTTGTCGAATACATCGAAGCGTCGGCCAAAAAGCCGCGGCTCATCGCTTGTAATTTTTGGGTTGAGCGAGAACTGCAAAAAAAAGACATTGCGTTTGAGTCATTTTCGAAATGGAGCTTGTCGGACGAGGAAAAGGCAGAGTGGCTGACAGTCGCGGGGGACATTGCGCACGAGTGGTACCGACTCCCCGAGATGGCATTTTTTGTACATAAGGGTATTCAGCTGGCCGAAGCCTCTGAACCCGCGGTCGAAAGCTATTTACAGCTGCTGTTTTATTATTTTGCACCACTAAAAAAAATATTCAATGAAGCTGGAGATGTATCTTGCGTAGTGGTGCCTAACATTAAAGGGAACATCCCTGTGTCGTCCGGCTCGTTTACCAAGTTTGAGATTATGGCGATTGTCGACATTGTCCACTTTTTAGCAAAGGGCAAAAAATTTGAAGTCAAAGAGTTAGGGCCGCGGCCAATGGGCGAAGTGCTGCCCTTCCCGCCCCAGCCACTTTTGGTCAAGGTACTTAAGATATATAACTTTTTGATGCGTTTGTTTGGCCCCCGCCGACCACTCAAGATTTTCGCGAGCGAAAATTGGTACCACATAGCGCCGTTTATAGAGAAAATGGATGACGTTGAGCTGGTGCTTATGGACCGCAATGAAGTGCGTAATATTCCAAAAGGGCAATTGTGGAAACACCGTATGCGGTTCGTGCACCCCATAGACATCCAAACTCCGGCGTTGCGCCAGGCGGCTGAGGAAAAGCAGCAAGCATATGCTTCTTCCTGGAAGGAGGCGAAGAAGGTCGTGTCTAATATGCCGCAGCTCGTGCATGAAGGTGAATCTTTTTGGCCGCTGGTGGCACCTGCTTTCAACTTTTTTATCGAAGCATATGCGCAGCGTTTGGTGTATGACGCTGATGCGCTTGCAACCATTTACAAAAAAGAAAAGATAGACAAAGTCCTACTGCGCGCCAGCGTCAGCGGCCACCAGCCGCACTTCTATATAGCGGCAAAAGTCGCAATGGCTATGGACATCCCATCTATCGAGCTCCAACATGCAGGCGCCGTGCTCGACCCACACAATGTCAGTTCTAGAATGGAAGCTTCATATCTGGCTGGCTATGGAACATTGACTCGAGACATTTATGCAAAAAATCATGGCTATAATCCTGATCGCATGCGTCCCATCGGTTCGCCCCGTTTTGACGCGTACAGGAACCGAGCGCTTCTGACTAAAGAAACCAGAGAAGCATTGGTCCGCGACGTAGGACTGGACCCTGTTCGGCCTATCGTGCTTGCGGCCACTCCTTCGGATCAAACCGCTCTCGTGCCGCATGTGTTCGATTCATATGAAAATGCTCGCCTCTTCAGAGACATGGCAGAGTTGCAAAAGACACTCCCTCATATTCAAGTCGTGTTTAAATTCCGAGGGCAAAAGAGTTGCACACAGCAGCATCGCGAGTATATCGATGAACTATTTGGAGGCAAAAATTATGCCGCTGTAGGAGATGACCTCTTTATGCGCATACAAACATCGGATTTGGCCTTTTCAGGTAATTCGACTGCGACCTATGAGACCATGATGGCAAAAAAACCGCTCGTACTGTTCCCATGGAGAAAAACCGATGTCTACTCATTGCCAGTATACAATCAGGCAGCTCCGGTCGTGTTTACTCACGCAGAGCGTGTAGCCATAGTCACAAAAATCCTAAGTAACCCAGTGTATGCAAAAGAACTGGTCGAAAATGGAACAGCTTTTTTGGAGCAGCACTATGCTTTTGACGGCCATGCGTCTGAACGCATGATAGCGCTGCTGCACGAAGATTTAATTCCTTTTTAAAAAGTAGGGCCGTCGTAGGAGACCTCGTCTTCGTCTAACCGCCGGTACGGTTTTTCCCGCGTTGTTTCTTCAAACGCGTGCGCCATCATGCCAGGCATGCGGGCAAAGCCGAAAAGTGCCTTGCCGAGCCGCCAATCGAGCCCTAATTCGCACATGCACGCGGCAAGAGCGCCATCTATATTGAGCGGCAGGTGCGTACCCGACTGTACTTCGAGTTCGTGTTCGAGCGCACGCGTTTTTTCTACAAAAGAGGTAGCTAAGCCGAGGCTTGCTGCTTTTTGCAAAAGTGCTTCTGCCCGTGGGTCACGGTCTTTGTATAGCTTATGGCCGAAGCCCTGCAATCGCCCGCCTGCAGCGAGGGTGTGTGCAACTATTTCGGAGGAAGAGGCTGAAGTTTGTAAAAGCCGTGCCAACTCTTCCGCAGCGCCGCCGTGCCAGTCGCCGACCGCCAAGAGTCCAGCTGCCATAGCGACATTTATGGGGTTTCCCACTGATATTGATACTCGTGGTACAAAATCAGAAGGAGCTTCTATACCGTGTTCGATACAAGCTACAAGCATCATGGTAAATAAGGTGTGCTCGGGTGGAGTGGGGAGGCGATTGCTAAGTAAAAGAAAGGTGACCTCGCTAAATGTTTTCTCTTCCATAAGAGAAGACAGGGCGTGGCCGCGTATAAACAGCGCACCGTCTTTTTTAGTGCTTATGGCAGTTTTCCATTTCATAGCTTTAATTTCTTTTTTAATAATATAGGTATTTCCTCTACGGTGTTAGCAATAACAACCCCCGCACTTCGTAACGCTTTAATTTTTGATTCGTAGCTGCCTCGGCCCCGAGAGACTATGGCACCCGCATGGCCAAGCACGGTGTCCTCAGGTAATAGAGAACCAAAACCTCCTGCCACAATGGCTACCACAGGCTTGTTGAATTTTGTTTTTTTAATAAAAGCCGCCGCATCCTCTTCGTATGACCCTCCAACTTCGGCAAACAATACAACAGCTTTTGTCTGCAGGTCTTTGGCAAAAAACGACAACATATCAGCAAAGGATGAGCCTGCAATCACGTCGCCTCCCAAACCTATAGCGGTCGATTGTCCTAAGCCTGCGCGCGTAAGCGCAAAGCAAATTTCTGAAGCCATACCGCCGCTTTTAGACAGCACACCAATCGGCCCGGCAGTAAAGCCGCGTATCATATCCCCGGTACCTATTGAACCTATTTTTGCTTTGCCCGGCGAGATAATGCCTATCGCAGAGGGGCCGATTACTCGCACATTAGCCGCTTTTGCGTACGCCTGTATCCATGCGGAGTCTTGCGTTGGGACGTGTTCTGTCAAAATAACAATAAGTGGTATACCTGCATAAATCGCTTCAAGCGCCGCGTCTTTTACAAAAGGAGCCGGCGTGGCAATGAAGGTGGCATTTATATCCGTATGTTTTTTGAGCGCCAGAGAGATAGTGTCATACACCGGGACAGCATCCGCTTTTGTGCCACCTTTGCCTGGCGTGACTCCTGCCACGACTTTTGTGCCATATGCCAATGCTTCGCGGCAAGCGCGCAAGCCTTCTTTGCCGCTAATGCCCTGGATAAGAAGTCTGGTCTTTTTATCTACGAGGATGCTCATATTTTTTTATTTGCGTATGCCAAATTTACGATTGTCTTAGCGGTCGCAACCATGGGTGTATTCGAATCGAAGAGGTGAAAGTCGTACCCTTCTTTACTGCCCGCTTCGCGAAGCATCGCGAACGCTTCTTGGCAGCGCGGACCGTCGCGTCGTATCACAATAGGATAGCGCGGCTTGGGATTTGTTTCTCGCAAGCCATCAAGAAATCCAGATAGGGTCGTATGAATATCCGTGAAGTTAGCGGCGGCGCCCACGACCCAGCAGCCTTTAAGATTTTTTTTGGAGAGAACTCTCTTGGTCAGCTCGCGGACAACTTCAGCGGGCGGGTTGCCCGAATATTCAGTATAATTTGCCGGCTTTCCGCCGGCGCGTAGTAGAGCGTCCATGTTGAGCATCGAGGCACCTCCACCGGAAGCCAAAATAGCTATATCGCCGTCCATTTCTATATAGTGCCGCTCTGCGGGGCGAAGCTTCTCGTCATCAAGGATAATTTTTGCATCTCCAGCTACAAATCCGCTAACCGTCTTAAATAGAGGGTTTATCTCTGCCAAAAGCGCATGCTCATGCAAAAAAAGCTTCCATAACTGCTCAATAATTTTAGAAATGCCGCCAATGTCTTCGATAGGGAAGGATGCTTTGTGAAGGGCGTCCCGCACAAAGAAGTTGGGGATACCCCACAGAAGGTCGATAGGAAAGAGGTGTGCATCCGCTATGCCGGTGCCTCCTTTTGCAGTAAGTGCCAAGACAGGCCCGCGCGTGCTCGAGTCATAACTAAAGCTCAGGTAATATTCGCGTTCATAGGGGACGATCTCTTCGATAAGAACATGATCCACCCGTTCGTTTCGCACAGAAGAGCCAAGCAGCTGTGCAACCGCTTTTTTAGTAACTGCATAGTTTTGCGTTTTAAGAATTCCTCCTGCTTTTTGGCGGTCACCGACCAACACCTGGGCTTTCACCATGCTGGCGCCAGTGCCAGGGGGAAGATCTTTTAGATGTGAAAGGAGGACGCCGCGTGGAGTGTCTATACCGTACTCTTGGAAGAGTTTTTTGCCCTCGTATT
>JAYVXZ010000084.1:0-4934 GCA_043784715.1 Candidatus Adlerbacteria bacterium | reverse complement strand
GCTGGCGCCCAACTGTATTGTCTTTGTATTTCCATCTACCACAAGCTCACCCATGTCCTGTTTTGCCGCAGTGTTGTCTGTCCACGTGTTCGTGCCTGAGCCCATAAAGGTGGTGGTGCCGGTCCCATGGATGTAGTTTCCGCTACTGCCAAAGGTGAGGTCACCCGAGAGCGCGAGCGGATATATGCTGTTTTGGAGCGTGCCAAAATTAATACTGAGCGTACTGCTTGCGTACAAAGGGCTCAGTAATGTCCACGTTGCGGTGCTTGCTCCAGAGCCAAACGTTACCAAGTTAAATGCGGCGCTTGAAGTTGCGGAGGTGGAGTCGACGGTCGAAGCACCACTCGTTGCAGAAAAGATAACTGAGGACGTGCCCTTAATAAACGAGGAATTATTCTTCCATGAATCACTGACGGTAATAGTGTTCGCATCAGCAATCAATGACCCGTCAATTTGCATGTTCGGTGTCGTAACATTACCGCCTGACACGCCAGGCTCGAACGAAGTGCCGGACTTAATGAGCAGCCGCGCGGTGGTACAGCCGGAAATTACACATACAGTCAAATTGCCACCGGTGACGGCATCGAATATAGCCACGTTGCCGGATTTCGTATTATCATATTTCCCAATATCGGTGTTAGTGAGGGCCGGATTGTCATTTGAACCAAGTGTGAGGTGCATCTGATACAGACTCATACCGGTGATATCGCTCACCCCGGTGTACTTGGTCACTGCCACCGCACGGGTCGAGGTCGAAGCACTGCTTACAAACACAGTGACGATATCGTTTTGGAACACCGTTACATTCGGGATAGTCCATACGCCCCCGGAAATACTCGCGGTTTTACCTGACTGCAGCACGCCGTTGACCGCTACAGCGACTGTACCGCTGGTAACGTTTGTTGTTTGGTCGAACGCTTTGGCCGTTCCCGAAATATTGAGACCCTGCGCCCACAACACGGTCCAGTCGTTGAGCAACGGGCAGTTACCGCTAGCGCAAGTAAACGTTGCTTGCGTACGAAGCGTGCCATAGGTAGTGCGACTCAGGCCGCTAATGTCGACCGACGAGGATGTGGTCGAAAAACCGGTCGAGTTGCCGGGCAACACCGAGTTCGGCACGAGCACATACGTGCTTGATGCGGTGAGGTAGAACACCTGGTATACAATATTTGTCCCGGAAGGGCGTGTATCGGACCACGAGAACGTCGACCATTTCGGCCCATTGCCGTTTGTGAAAACAATGTCTTGCGATTGAATAGTTTTTGCATTCGTGTCCGCTTCGCTTAGCGACGCAATACGCAACCCTTGTAATCCCTTTTTTGTTGCCGGCATCGAACCCGTGGTGGAGCCAAGCGCTTGCGTTACCATATCGAAAAAGTCAGTACTAATGACACCAGGGAAAATATTTGCAGAGAAATTTCCCACATCGGTGAGCGTGGTATTGTCATATCCTCCTGTCTGACCGTACTGCAAAAGCGTTCCGCCATTTTTACGCCATCCTTGGTTAAATTCTGATATAGCAAGAGAACCCGGGGCAGCATACAACGCACCGAAGAACAGATAGTCACCGGCGGTGTTAGCAGTAATTATATTTGTGTTCGTGGTCGTACTATGGGTAAACGACGCGCCTTTTTCGACTTCAGTATCCCACGTCAAAGGCGTGAGCAGTGTCGGGTTCATGTTTGCACTTGTTGAGTTTTGTAGACGAATAAAATCTGCGTCTGGGATCTTTACGACCGTAAGGCCCGTTCGGTCGACATACGTTCCTGTGTTATTACCATCGATGGTCCAGGTGGCGGTACCGGCGCTCCTTGCTATTTGGACCGTTAACACCTGGTTGGTGGTCGTCGACTGTATTATCGTGCCAATGGTTGCCGCACCCTGGTAGTCTCCGTCCGAGTTGGAGTTTCCGTTCATGAACACGGTTGAGAAAGTACCGTCGATGTCGGAGTTGTCGAGCTTGAGCTTTTGATCGACCATAGACGAGTTGTTTGTGCGGAGCGATCCATACGTGTTCGCAAACACCAGATAATGCCCGGCAGCTTTGAGCGTTACGCTACTTCCGCCGATAGAGTGGCCGTATGCGGTCCTATCAATTTCATCTTCTCGGTCATAGGTGACCGGTAGCCACGATGCTGATACTGGTCCGGTTTGTTTGGTAGCTTTACTCAAACGTAAATAACTCCAGGAGTCGTCGAGCTTCATAAGCTGCAAACCTCCAACATTGCCTGCACGCACCACTCCCGAAGCGACGTTGGTGTCAGTCCTAAATGACTGCAAGATAAGGCTCGTATTGTCTGCCGGTGCATTAAAGATAGCGCCGCCTGAGTTAAACCCTTCGTTTGCGCCGGTGCTGCGTCGGATAAATCCTTGCGACCAACCGGCAGAAAGATTCGTACCGCCCAAGTTTAGGTTCGTTTGAATTTCTGAGCGATTAGTGCCGCCTGAAGAGAAAAATTGCAAACCATACATCGCTGCGTAGTGTCCTTTTTTAAGCGAAATGGTGGTGGTTGAAGGAAGCGCAAATATACTGTCCTGCCGTACAGTCGTGTCCCAACCATTATTAAATACTGAAGTCGTAATTGCTTCCCCTGCGGTTGCCGCACTATATACTGCAATGTTGCCGGTAGTTGATATCGCAGTGGCGCTTCCGCCCGACGCGCCGGTACGGGTCAGTATGTCGGAGTTAAATTGCTCCGTCGAAGTTTGGAACCAAGTTGAAGAGACAACGCTCGTATCCGTCGTAAAGCTGCGCGGCGTCGCCCACAAAGAGTACGCGTTACTCCCTAAAGGATCCTTGGCTCGAATGCGCCACCAGTACGTCGTACCGTTTGTCAGCGCGTCAGCAGTTTGGATCTTAAACCCGATAACGTTGCCTGAAATAAATGGTGACACGTCGGACGTGGTCGAGGCGTTGGAGAATCCCGCGTCGGTGTCTGACGTACGAGTAGTAACGCCAGTTGCAAACGTTGCGTCAGTTGACCATTGCACTTGATATACCAAACGGTCGCCTTGCGGGTCAGTGGTGGTAAAAGTAAACGACGGGCTCGTGGTGGCTGTCTTTTCGTTATTAAACAAAGACATGAGCGTTGGTTGGTTAACCGAGAGCGCCCAAGCCACGGTCCAATCGCTGAGCACGGGAGTCGCAGATGTTTTCGTAAAGTCTGCACGCACGCGGATAAGACTATAGATACTAGGATCTATTTGGGTAAGGCTGATGGGCGACGTGGTAGTACCGGAGGCGTTTCCTGGCAGGTCACTGTTGGGTATAACGGCCCACGAACTGGTAGCGGTAAAATACTCGACGTAATACAAAATCGTCCCGCCAACCTGTGTGTTCGTCCAAGACACGGCACTCCACGAGTTGCCGGAGGTGTGCGACGCGTACGTTATCGTTGGAGAATAAATAGTACCGGAAGTGAAGCCGCCTGAAAGTTGCACATCGTTGGTTACGGTCGCGGATAATTGCGACAAAGTGTCTGCAGCGAACTGCGCTTGCGACGTCTGAAACCATGTCGACACGGTTACGCTCGTGTCTACCGTAATACTTAGCGCTGAAGAATAGGTGCTCCAGGTGTTGGTCCCGAGCGGGTCTTTCGCTCGTACGCGCCACCAGTACGTCGTGCCGTTCGTCAGCGCCACAGTCGGAATATAGCCTATCACCTGTCCGCTACCGAACGGCGCTTTGTCTGCTGAGTTGCTCTGATTCGTGAATTTACTAAAGTTCGACACCGAGTCTTCGTCTATAAACGTTGTGGCAAAAGTGGAGTCCGTACTAATTTGAATCTCGTAGTGAATATCTTCTCCGTTGTCGTCTGGGGTAGAGAAAGTAAAGTTCGGAGTCGTACTTGGCGTTTTTTCGTTATCGAACGGAGCCGCGAGCGTTGGCACGTCCGGCGTGTTGTTGGTGATGAGCTGCGGATAATCTAGATAGTCTTTAAGCACCTGACCACTGGACTGCACCATACGAAAACAGTAGTTCGTACCAACCGGTGCGCCATTATTTTGCAGCACCCAATCCCACTCAGCATCGGTCGTCGAGGTTGCAGAGTGCGGCGTAACTGCCGAAGGATTCTGTTCCTCATATGTTTCAGTAGTGGAGGAAACCGTAAGCGTCGTCGACGACAATGTTGCCCCAGCCGTGACAGCTGCGTTGTCGAAGCCGCGCCAAATTGACCCGCTACCGATAGGACCAACATCAGCCCACGCGAGCGCGAGCGCGCAGGTCGTACCGGGTGCATATTGCAACTTAAAGGAATCCGCACCAGCAAGAGTGTTTACGTTCGCTTTAAGCGCCATACGTATACGCAACACATCATTCGATTTCACCGCATTACCGGTTGTTATCGCGTCACCCTGGAGCAGATTCACAGGCCCAACCGGCCACGGGTCCGTCGGAGGTTCGCCGTTTAGGTTTACATACCAGCGCTCAGTGTCTTGAATAAAAGAACTTTGCGAAGATTTGTGCCACAGCATAAAAATAGCATCTTGGTCTTCGGTGATAGTACCTGCCGATGCCTCTTGAAAGGTTGTGACGCTAATAACATCATTTACCGCCAAGTCCCGAAGCAAATAGACAAGCGAACCCGAAGACGACACATGTCCGCTTTGGTTACGTATAAAATGCGTTTTTGTTTGTGCTCCATTTTTTGCAGTACCATTTACCAACACTGAGGTAATTTCGTTGGATCGAGTCACTGCACCGGTATGCGAGTCATTCAGCGCAAGCAAATAGTCGCCTGCTTTGGTCACCGTAATTTGATGCGTGTTCGTCGTGGTTGAATGCGAGTAGGTAGTAGCATCAACAATATCGTCGTTTACAAATTGGACAGAGTCCGAAGGACTCACATTCCAATTAGCACCTGTAATAACCGAAGTTCCTCGGCCAAAATAAATATCTGACGTCGGGAGCTGTTGTATATAGATAGAAGCAT
>JAYVXZ010000083.1:0-5004 GCA_043784715.1 Candidatus Adlerbacteria bacterium | reverse complement strand
AAGGAGAAGCTCAATGGCGCGGTGTTTGTCGCCCACAACGCGCGCTTCGACTATAGTTTTGTTAAAAATGAGTTTCGCCGCTTGAGCATTCCGTTTCAAGCTAAGACGGTGTGCACGGTAAAGCTTTCGCGCCTTCTGTACCCCTCAGAGCGCTACCACAACCTCGACAGCATCATTGACCGCTTCGGGTTTGAGTGTGCCGAGCGTCACCGCGCATACGACGACGCACTCATCTTATGGAAGTTCCTACAAAAGGCAGAGAAATCGCTTACGCCTAACGTTTTATACAAAGCACTGCAAGACTGCTTGAGTGCATACACCCTGCCGTCGACCATATCAAAAAAGATAGTGACCTCGCTCCCGACAGGTCCCGGCGTGTATATTTTTTACGGCCCCGAACGCGAAGTGCTGTACGTCGGCAAAAGTATCAATATTAAAACCCGCGTGCAGTCTCACTTCTCCGGAGACCACCAAACATCCAAGGAGCTCACGATGTGCAGCCAAGTGTGCGACATCGAAGCCAGGGCTACGACGGGGGAGCTCAGCGCGCTCTTTTTGGAATCAAAACTTATCAAAGAGCTTTCTCCGGTTTACAACCGCATGCTCCGTAAAGTTAAAAAACTTGCAGTCGTCGAAGCGACGCAAACGCCCGAGGGCTACGCGTCACTTAGTATTAATTACCAAGACGGTATTGCACAAAGCCAATTGCCGCGCGTGCTTGGGATTTTTCGTACCGTGCGCCAAGCCAAAGAGTTTGTTACCGAGACGGCGCGCGAACACACGCTTTGCCCTAAAATTTGCAGCGTAGAGAATGCGGCAAAAGCATGCTTTCAGTACCAGCTCGAAGAATGCAGGGGTGCCTGTATACAAAAAGAGGACCCGTCTGCATATAACGAGCGATTCAACGCCGCTTTTAAAACGCGCAGGCTACGTGCGTGGCCCTACAAAGGCCCGATAGTAATCAAAGAGGAGGTTGAAGAGTACGAAGGTACCGCCTATGTTATTAACGCCTGGTGCATATACAAAATAATCAGCTACTCGGGCGACTACAAGCAGGAGTCCGAGGTCGAAGATGTATCTTTTGATTATGACTCCTACAAAATTTTGGCTAAGCATCTTTTAAAACCCGCAGTGCGGCGCAGTATTGTGCCCTATGTACAAATGGCTGGGGTAGAGTAAATTACTCGTACGTTCGTTAAGTAGGCAGTCTGCGCGGTGGTGGGGAAGCAATTAAAAAGTAGTGTAAACTTGTGTAGTAGAAGTTATAAGCAATAACACATTCGTATGATATTTTTTGTAATTTTGGGCGTGCTTATCGGGGTTGCCTCATTCCTTTTTGTGCTCCAGAACATCGCGCCGGTCACGGTGAGCTTTCTTAGCTATCACCTCAACGGTTCTTTGGCCGTCGTGCTCTTTTTTGCCATTCTTGCCGGTATGCTCATGAGCGTGCTCATTCTATTCCCAAGTTTTATACGCGACGAGTTTCGCATTAGTAAACTTAAGAAGCAAATCAAATTGCTCGAAGACGAGCTTGCTGCCGCTAAAATCTCTTTGCAAGAACACGTCCATACCACCGTTGTTGAAACGCACACGACCGAGCCCACAACACTCATCTAAAGCTCATCAATAGACTGGTACGAAATATAGTACACATGAGAAAGTTTATTTTTGTCCTTACACTGCTGCCAGTATTTTTTGGCGGTGTTTCTTTGGTACGTGCGCACGACCTTGTGCCGCGGGTCCTTGTTGAATATGTCCAAAGCCACCCAAACGCAACCCCTGAGGAAATTCAGGCGTATGCCGAACAAAAGGTTCCGGCGTATACCGAAAAATTCCCAAACGGAAATAAGATTTTCGAATTAGTTAAGAATCAGTCGACCAACCCATACGACACGCTATGGGACTTTTTTAAGCTTGGCATCCAACATATATTAAGCGGGCCTGACCACATCCTTTTTGTCATCTCACTTCTTTTGGTATTCGTTTCTATACGTGACATTCTAAAACTCACCGGAACATTCACCGTAGCGCACAGTATCACGCTCATCTTGGCGACGTTGGGCGCCGTCACACTCTCGTCTCGCATTGTCGAGCCGATGATAGCTCTATCAATAGCAATAGTAGCGCTCGCTTCGGTGTATTTGCGGCAAACGACATATGATCTATCCGGCTGGCGCAAGCTTGCTGTTGTTTTCTTTTTCGGACTTTTCCATGGCTTGGGTTTTGCAGGGTTGTTGCGTGACTTGGGTGTAGGACAATCAAAGTTCGTTTTTTCACTTATTGCATTTAATGTCGGCATCGAGGCAGGGCAGCTGCTTATTATCGTGATAGTTTTGCCGCTACTGCTCCTTTTGCGTCGGACTCAATATGAAAAAATGAGTATAAAAATTTTAGGTACACTCATCGGTATCATAGGAATTTTTTGGGCGATAGAACGCATTTTTCAATATTCGATAGGATTCCTTGGTTTTTAAATAAAATATATTTTATATATGTCCACCTCTACTGCCTCATGTGGTGTTCATATTCAAAGGAGTAAGTTAAGTAGGTTAAGTAATTAAATCCATTACTTAGTTAGTATTAACAGTAATTATTTACTTCATTATTTTACGTATGCATACCAAAACAAAAAGAAATCTATCTGGCGTAGTATCTTTCGCTATGACCGCAGTGGTGGTCACCGGTTTCCTCGCAATGGGAAGCTTGGCCTCTGCTTCGAGTCACCGCGAGGCACCGCTCATTAGTGGTGACCCTAAAGTAGATGCGACGGACCTCTACGCGTTCGTGAGCCCGGACAATAAGGACACGGTGACGCTTATTGCGAATTACAGTCCTTTCGAAGAGCCCGCAGGCGGACCTAACTTCGATTCCTTCGACGACAACGCACTATATGCTATTAATATCGACAACAATGGTGACGCCAAGCCGGACATCACGTATGAATTCCGCTTTAAAACGACGCGCACTGACCCGAATACGTACCGTTACAACACGGGACCTATCACGTCGGTTAACGACCCGGCTTGGAACGCAAAGCAAACATACACTCTGACCAAGATAGAGAACGGCACCAGCACCGTGCTTGCGACCGACGTTCCTACACCGCCGGTCAACATTGGACCTAAGTCGACACCAAACTACGGTGCGCTTCAAGCAGAAGCAATTCACATGCTCCCTGGTGGAGGCAAAGTCTTTGCAGGGCAAAGCGACGACCCATTCTTCGTAGACCTCGGTGCATTGTTCGATAATTTGAACATTCGCAAACTTCCCGGTAATGCCGGTGGCGGTATAAACACTACGCAAGGGTTTAACGTACACTCGCTTGCTATCCAGGTTCCAATTACTGAACTGACAAATAATAAGTCGCATCCGACAGATGCAGCAGACCCTGCAGCTATCGTCGGGGTGTGGACGACTGCATATCGACATGCAACTCGCGTATTGTCTGAGGACGGCACTCAGTCAAACGAAGGCAAGTGGGTACAAGTGTCACGCCTTGGCTCTCCGCTCGTCAACGAAGTAATAGTCCCTGTCGGTAAAAAGGACCTCTTCAACGCTTCGAAGCCCGAGAATGACGCTCAGTTTGCTGAAAAAGTAGCGAACCCAGAGCTCTCGATGCTCTTAAAGTCACTCTATAACGTTAAAGTTCCTCCGCAAGGCGCGTTTGGTTCAGCGGACCAACGCGACGACCTTGAAGCTATCTTCCTCACAGGTATTCCCGGCCTTACGAAACCTGCAAACGTGAAGCCTGCTGAAGAGCTGCGTCTTAATGTCGCAATTACACCTACCTCGACGCCAAATAACCTCGGCGTACTTGGTGGCGATACACAAGGATTCCCGAACGGTCGAAGACTCGCCGACGATGTGGTAGATATATCTATCCGTGCAGTCGCAGGTGCGGCGTATCCACTCTTCCACAAAGACTTCGTAGCTGACCCACTTGCAAGCCAATTAGGTGATGGTGTTGATGCAAACGATCTTCCGTTTCGCTCGACCTTCCCGTACATGGCATTGCCAAACGGCGGTTTCGAAAGCATGCCTCACTCTAACTCCGGCATTATCGCACAATTGATGGCGACAATAGACGAGCTCAAGAATCAAATCAAAAACCTCATGGGTATGGGTGGTGGCTCCGGCAATGGCGGTGGAACAGGCACCGGCAGCACAACTAATATGGGTAATGGAAATGGCGGTTCAGGTATGGGTACCTCAACCGACAATGGGAATGGTTCAGGCATGATGCCTCCTCCTCCGGTTAATCCTCCTATGCCGCCAAGTAATGGTGGTGGCTCAGGCAACCAGACGAATGGTGCTATGATGACCCCTTCTTCAATAACCGCTCGCTCTGGTACCAACGTGGACTTCAACGGCCGCAATTTTGGTCACGAAGAATCAGTTAAGGTGACTATGGGCGGTTCGACCGTTGGAAGTGCGCATGCCGACGGCGGCGGTAACTTCTCGACCGGTTCGATGACAATCCCTTCAACGCCAGGCATGTATACCTATACATTCACCGGGCAAAACAGTAACAGCACCGCTATGGTGAATGTTACGGTGACCGAATAACTTACTTCTTCTACAGGTGCTGCTTTGGTGGCCTCAAACTTTCGTAAGCTTGAGGCCACGGTAAGCCGCGTCTTTATTTTTACTCATTTTACATTTTCATGGATCAATCTAAATTTAAAAAATTTGCACCATATTTTATTATTGCCGGACTTTGTATCGTTCTAGGGTTACTTGTTGTGGGGACAAACCGCGCAGCCTTTTTTAATTCTGCAAAAGAAACCACACAAGATGGCAGTACTAAACTTGACTTGGACATCCTTAAAGCTGAGGCGGCAGTGGTAAAGAAACCGCACACCACCAAGCCTTACTTAGCTTTAGCGTCATACTATTTGCAAAAAGTTCGCGAAACTTCCGACAGTTCGTACTATGCAAAAGTAGATGCTTTAATGGAAGAGGCTGCAAGAATTAGCCCGACCGACGGCGACGTTCCTGCAATAC
>JAYVXZ010000082.1:0-5006 GCA_043784715.1 Candidatus Adlerbacteria bacterium | reverse complement strand
TAGTAGACGCGACTATTCCTATGCTCCCGCTCGAGCTCTCAGGCAACGTCTGCAGCCTCAAACAAGACGAAGACCGACTCGCCTTCTCGGCAATATTTAAAATAAACAGTGCAGGCAAGGTTTTGGACCGCCGCTTCGAGCGCACCATTATTCGCTCGGACAAACGCTTTACTTACGAAGGTGCACAAGAGGTGCTCAACAAACAGGAAGGAGAATATCTCACTGAACTCAACACACTTCGCGCCATTGCACGCATTTTACGAAAAGAGCGCGCGAAGGACGGCGCAATTGATTTCGGCGACAACGAAGTTCGATTCGTACTAGACGACACGGGCAAACCGCTTCGCGTCGTTCGAAAAGAGCGCATCGAAACAAACCTTTTGATAGAGGAGTTTATGCTCTTGGCTAACCGCGAAGTGGCCTTCTTCGTTTCAAAACTTGCCGAAAAGACACCGGATTCGCCTATCTTCCTATACCGCATCCACGACGAACCAAAGGCCGACCGCATAGACGAACTCGGTACCTTCGTGCGTGCTATCGGCTATGACTTTAAAAGTAAAAAACCCGGCCGACCTGGTCAACCGGGCGGATATACCGCGCGAGACATCTCCGACCTCCTACAACAAATCCAGGGCAAGCCCGAGGAGCACCTCATTCGCACCGCAACGCTTCGTTCGATGGCGAAAGCAATTTACACCACCAAAAACATCGGCCACTTCGGTTTAGCGTTCGACTACTACACCCACTTTACTTCCCCAATTCGGCGCTACCCAGACATGCTGGTGCACCGCATTTTAGCTTCGCACTTAAACGGCAAACCGATGACCAAGCAAGAGCTCACGGGCCTGGAACGCATGTGCATAGCGGCTTCTGAGCAGGAAGCGAAAGCGGTCTCAGCCGAGCGCGACTCAATTCGCTATAAGTCGGTGGAGTTTATGTTAGACAAAGTCGGCCAAGAGTTTAACGGCGTCATCTCCGGTGTTACCGACTGGGGCTTGTATGTCGAAGAGGAAGACAGCTCGGCCGAAGGCTTGGTGCGCGTGCGGGCGCTGGGCGATGATTTTTATAGTTACAACCAAAAGGCCTATGCACTCGTAGGAGAGCGTACAAAAAAGAAGTACACTCTCGGCGACAAAGTACGCATCAAACTCACCGCAGCCGACCTCTCGGCTCGCACGCTGGATTTCGAATTAGTGCGCAATTAAATAGTTTAATAAAAAACACACCCTGCGTGACAGTGTGTGTAGTTAGGAGCTGCCGATCTAACGGCTTGAGAGCACAACTTCGTGCTGAGTAATTAATTGAGTGACTGGAATCTCCATTCCTTGCTCATCATAGGCAAGGCTTGGGTCATGTGTCGGACCGTGTGTCTGACATCCAAGAGGATCGCCGAGCAAATTTTGTGTGCCCGGGATATAGTCGCCTGTTGATGCGTTGGTTGTCATGGATCCCTCCAAAAAGTTGTTAGTCATCAACGTCTGCCAAAACGCGGATTGGACTGCACTCCAATGCGATACGAAGTTCGTCTCGCTCCTCGAGAGTTAGCTCCCCTTTCGGCCGTAGTGCTGGCCGCAGACGCAACAAAATGTGTGAAGATTCATTCGACATTATTTTGCCCCGATATTAAAAGACCAAAGGCACGCATACCCTTATTAAAGAAACCATGAATTTCGTCTAGGTGCAACGTACTTTATTTAGCAACTGCAAGCGCGTCTTCGAACCTTACCGAGAGGAGTTTGGAGACGCCGTCGGAGCCCATGGTTATGCCGTAGAGTATGCCGGCGCGGCTCATTGTTTCGCGGTTGTGAGTAATGAGCAAAAGCTGCGACTTCCTCGCGAGGGTGGAGATCATGTCGCCGTAGCGGCGCGAGTTTGCTTCGTCGAGTGCCGCGTCGGTTTCGTCGAGTATCAAAAATGGTGGGGGGTTCACTTGCGACATTGCGAAAATGAGCGCAATAGAAGTGAGTGCTCGCTCGCCGCCGGAGAGCATGTCTATGCCCTTGAGCCTTTTGTGCGGCAAGGTGATAGCTATATCGACGCCTTCTTCGCTAGTCTCTTCATCTGACTCTGTATCACGTTCCTCATCACTATCATTTTCTCTATATGAATCATCATCTTGAAGATTCACTTGCGCAGAGCGACCGCTCTTACGAAGGGGTTTAGCTTGGACTACGCTGAGTGCAGCCGAACCGCCACCGAACATGAGCGTAAAGAATGTATTAAATTCGGTATTTATTTTTTCAACCCCGTCGGCAAAGCGCAACCCTAGCGTCTTTGTCAGGTCTTCAATAAGTACTCGAAGCGAACTGGCTGAAGTATCGAGGTCGGTGAGTTCGCGGCTCAAAAATTCGTCGCGCTCGAGCGTCTCCTGGTATTCGCACAATATCTCCGCCGTGTTGCCGAGCCCCGCTTCTTCTAGGCGTATCTTCAAGCGCTCTATCTTCTTGCGTCTATCCTCCTGCAATTGGCGAGGCTCGTCAGCCATAGCGGCCTCTGTTACTATTTCGCCACTTTGCTCGCGCAGCTCATGCGTCTCATAGTCCTGCACCACGCGGCCAATGAAGCCGCCCGCCTCGCCTAGTTCGCGTTTAAACTGCTCTTCTTCGCGTTGGAGCAATTCGTGCTTACCGCGCACTCGCGCGAGCATTGTTTCTAACTCACTGCGGCGTGCCATCGCGGCAAAAAGCTCTCGCTCTGCTTCGCGGGATGCATCTTTTTCGCCCTCGATACTTGCGCGCAGCTGTGCAACCTCTTGAGAAATGTGCACCTCATCGTGGCCCAAACGCTCGAGCATATCTTCGAGTTCGGCCTTTCGGCTCAACAACTCTTCTTTTGAATGTCCCTGTTCGACGTGCACTATGTGGGTTATACGACGCAAGAATTCTTTTGCAAATATGATAAGCGCAATCATGCGGCTTTTCGCCTCAGACTCGGAAAGTTGCATAGACTCTTCAAGTTCCACTTCGACACGGCTGACAAACTCGCGTACCTGGACGCCCGGGACCGTTTCTTCAACGACTTTTTGGATACGCTCGTGGGCTATGAGCTCGCCTTCGATACGCCCGAGCTCGCGGCCGGCCGCATCGCGCTTGCCGGAGAGGCTTCGACCTTCGTGCTCGAGGCGCACCAAGTCGCTCGCTCCCGCGTCGGAGCCTTTTTGCTCGAGTGCCTGACGCAACTCCGCAACCTTGTGACTGAGCTCAAGGTGTTCATGTTCGGGCGACTCACCTTCTGCATTTAGTAAACCATGTGTCACGCGCAAGTAGACGCTTTCGCGCTTTAAGTATTCCAAATATTTGGCGCCCAAGTCATCGCGCAGTTTTTGCGAGTCTTCGATTTTTTTAACTTGCGACTGAAGGAACTTGAGGTGCGGTGCTAATTCGCGGCGAAGCCCTTCAACTTCGTGCATGTTCTGCGCAGTCTTATCGAGCTTTCGCTCAGCCTCTTCGCGTTTGTATAAAAAAGTGGTGAGGCCCAGCGCGTCCTCGACCATCGCGCGACGATCACGCGGCGTGGCCGACAACACACGGTCGGCTTCGCCTTGGGAAATAATATGGTGGCCGCTCGAGCCAATATTGGCTTGGCTTAAAAGCTCGTTAATGTCCCGCAAGCGAACTTGGCTACCATTGAGCAAATATTCGTTAGCACCGTCACGATGTACTACGCGTTCAATAGCAACATCGTCGAAGTCGAGATTAAGCGCACGGTCGGAATTGTCGAATACTAATTTGACCGCCGCCCGCCCGCCACGTGGCACTGCCGCAGAGCCGTTCCAAATCATATCCTCGCCGCGTTTGCCGCGCATCGACTTCATAGACTGCTCGCCGAGCACAAAGCGAAAAGACTCGGCAATGTTGGACTTGCCCGACCCATTGGGCCCGACTATCGAGGTAATAGCCGACGAAAACTGCAAGTCGGTCTTGCGCGCAAAAGATTTAAACCCCGACAACTCTATCGACTTCAGCCGCATACGCTTTATTGTACCAAGAAAAAAGGACACCTACGTCGGTGCCCTTGAATTATTGTCTAGCTCACAAGTCTATTCGGTTTTCGGGGAGAAAGAACTTTGCCCCATCTGCAATGAGTTTGAGATAATCAGGATGAACACCACCTTTTGACCTGCCGTTCAATTGGACGAGAAGACACTGGTGTTCACTCAAGTCCACCAACCGACCATCTTTGGCAGTCCCGAGGTCGCTCCCCTCTTCAATGACGGCACCCCAAGGCAGGATTAATGGAGGAGTGCCCTCTACCAATAAACCATGCATGTCATCGCATTTTACGACCACATTTGCATACGGCAGTGCACCCTTGTCACCAAATGAAACACGCGTACCTTCCCACTCTCTCAAATCCAAACGAAACCTTGTTGGAACTCGAAAATATTTATTATAGGTTGGTGGGGTTACCCGCGCTTGTGCCTCTTCTAGAAACTCAGCGCGAGCTTTGTCACTTTCAAAGCCAAAACTCTCCTGCAACCCCGCTACAAAATCATAATAGGCTTTGAATGCCCCCAACTCCTCACGAGCGGAGGTGACAACGCCTTCGTTGCCTTTTTTAAGACCAGCGATATAGTCGAAATCATGATCAGGACGACGATGAAGTTTGAGCAAAAGGTTTAATTCACCTGAAGGGACCTTGCAGGTCCCGACAGAATAGACTATGCGGTCGCCGCCCGAACCTTTACAAACTAAACCTGCTGTATCGCCGGAAAAATGCATTCTAAACACCTCTCCGATTTTTGCGACTAAGCCCTGCTCAATCACCGCTGCCTTCACCAACAAGGTCCTATCCAAATACTGCACTTCACTCACCTTTATTTATATCCAAATATATACTACAACAAACTTACAAAAATAGCAATAGCTCCAAATGTAACCGCTCACTCTTCAGTTTCTCCCTCTCCAAACGCCGGAATACACGGTATCCTCGCAGTATCCACCAACTATCATGAAAAATGCCTGACATGTTGCACGTCAGGCGAATCTACAGTTTCTCAAGAAGGG
>JAYVXZ010000081.1:0-5020 GCA_043784715.1 Candidatus Adlerbacteria bacterium | reverse complement strand
AGCCAGGGGAGTATTCTTTGCGGTAGCCGGGGGCACCGTTGTCTTTGCCGCCGGCTTCGAGTGCTGCGGCGTGGAATGCGTCGACTTCGGCTTTGCTGTTTGCGGCAAAGGATACGTGCGTCGACTGCTTGCACTCATTCCCATGGAGCCAAAAGTCTGGCCTCTCGGCACCCATGCCGACAACGTTCCATTCGGGCATTTCCATATGCACTTTGTAGCCTATTGGCTCGAGCGCTTTCGTGTAAAACTCTTTACTTTTAATAACATCGCCCACTTTCAGTGATATGTGATCTATCATACTATTAGTATTGAGCTTCTAAGCTGATTTTGCAATGAATGTTTCATGCAAGCGAACATTAAATATTTTTTAGTCACGGGCTTGAATGGTCGCGACAAACCCGCAGTGGTCGCTTAGCCCCTTGTACATGGTAACGTTGCTCACTTGATAGCCGGGCGAAGAAAATATACCGTCAACCATGTAGGGGAGCGGTCCGGCGCGATGCAGGGACCCGTCGATACTCGATGTGTATTTTGTGGGGACATTGTCTTTATATGTGTCGGCAAGCATACCGAAAATTTCGCCGCCACGAGGCGCGTTAAAGTCGCCGGTTAGTATCACTTCACCCGTTGTGGCAAGTAGGGTAAGTATGTTGTGCATATCTTTACGTTGGAAATCGGTCGCCGCTCCTTGTGCTGTCCAAGGGAAGTGTGTAGTCGCAAATCGATAGAGCGCGTTGTCATGTTCGATCTCGGCAAATGCTAAGGTGAATATGAGCGAATCGTGCATGATAGTGGGGTCTGTTTGTACATAGTCAGGTAGTGAACCTTCGAAGCCTCCATATTGCTTTGACCATGTTTTTTTAAAGGGAAGCGTAGAGAATATTGCTATGCCTTGTGCAAACGCGACGCCATTTTCGACGCGGTTATACATAGGGACAAAAAACGAATGATATCCCAGCTCTTGCTCGAACCGTATAACTGAATGGTCGGTTATTTCCTGTACGCACAAAATGTCAGGCTGTATCTCTTTTAAAAATGGAAAAATACGATCGAAATGTTTGTCGCGTTCGATATTAAGCTGCACAAGGGTAATGGTAGACATACTCAACAATATACGTATGCTAGGACATTGTCGCAAGAGGCGTGAGGAAGGATATACACTGAGTACAGGCCGTATTTAGCGAGTTAGGGCATATACTAAGCTCATCATTAATTCTTCATCTTTAATCAAGTTTAATTAACTCTCATGAAAATTGCACAGATTGCTCCCATTGCGGAGCGAGTTCCGCCAAAAAAATACGGTGGCACTGAGCGTGTTGTGTCAGCATTAACAGAAGAGTTAGTACGACGAGGTCACGAGGTGACGCTTTTTGCCAGTGGTGACTCTATAACAAAAGCAAAAATAGAGTCGGTATACCCCCGCGGACTTCGCGAGGCGCATCTCAAGGATATCTACGGCATCAACCACTGGTCGCTCCTTAACATTGGGTTGGCGTATGAGCTCCAAGACGACTTCGATATTATCCACGACCATAACGCGCCTATCAGTTTGCCGACGGCGAACATCGCATCGACACCTGTTGTGGTGACGATGCACAATGCGTTTAATGCTGATAACCGCAAGCTCTTTCAAACATTGCGAGGTGCAAACATCGTTACTATTTCTCAGTCGCAACTCTACCCGATACCCAACATCAACCATGCGGGTACTGTCTATAATGGCCTTGCGATGGAGCACTATCCCTTCAGCGAAGAAAACGACGGCTATCTTCTTTTTGTAGGTCGAATTTCAATGGAGAAGGGGACACACTTTGCTATTGAAGCGGCACAACAACTCGACAAGCGACTGATCATTGCGGCAAAATTGGAGAACGGCGACCGAGCGTATTTTAAAGAATATGTCGAACCGCGCCTCTCTGAGCGCATTCAATGGGTTGGTGAAGTCGACGAAGAAGAAAGGAACAAATTGATGAGCAGAGCCTTGTGCCTTTTGCACCCCGTCACGTGGCGCGAGCCGTTTGGCTTGGTGCTTATCGAGGCTATGGCCTGCGGTACCCCGGTGGTTGGGTTTAATCGCGGCGCTATACCGGAAGTAGTTAAAACAGGCGTGACCGGCTATGTCGTGGAGGACTTAGAAGGGATGATAGACGCGGTAAACGCTATAGATTCTATCAACCGTGCCGCTTGTCGTGCGCACGCGCTCGAGAACTTTAGCGACAAAAAGATGGCCGACGGATATGAAGCTGTATACAAGAAAATTTTGACTCCCGACGCAGAGTAAGAGATACTCGGACTATGGAGGTCCGAGAATTATGGAACATTGGTTTGCAAAGTATAGAGGCGCTTGAAGATGAGCGCGGCATTTTGGCGAGCGGTCGAGACGAAGTGTACGGCTGTGTTTTTGGTCGTGACTCGCTTATAACGAGCCTGACGCTACTTCGCGTATACGAAGAAAAGAAAAACCCTTATTTTTTGACCTTGGTACGCAAGGTCTTACATTCGTTGTCAGAATTACAGGGGAAAGAACACAACCTGGAGAGTGGCGAAGAACCGGGCAAGTGTATACATGAGTTTCGCCCTGACAATCACCAACATTTAACTGACAAGTCACGATTGCATGAGGCGCACGACAAGCCTTGGTACGTGTACGATGACGACGTTATGCGCAACTACGATACAGTTGACGCGACGCCGCTGTTCCTCATGCTTTTTCATGAGTACTACCGCATCACGGGTGACCGCGCTTTCATCGACGAACATAAAGATACTATTATTTTAGCTTTGCATTGGCTCCTCAACTACGCTGACACCAACGGAGATGGGTTTATAGATTACCGCTTCCACACAGACCGCACGATGGGAGGTCTCCAGACGCAAAGCTGGATGGACAGCACCGAGTCGGTGTTTTACGAAAAAGACCAAACGCGTCCTGCCTACCCCCTTGCACCGGTCGAAGTGCAAGCGTACGCCTTTGTGGCTATGCGCGCGTGGGGTGACTCATTGGCCGACATAGACGCGTCGCTTGCTGAACGGCTAGTTGAACGTGCGTATAAATTGAAAGAAAAGTTTAACAATACGTTCGTTATCAAAAGAGGTTCAAACGTATCGCTCGCATACGCCTTAGACGGAGACGGTAATTTGCTGACGAGCCCACGCTCTAGCATGGGGCACGTATTGTGGGCAGCATACAAAGGCGGGTCTGAGCCGGAAAGTATTTTTGAAACTGCAGATATGCCCGCATTGGTACGTCGGCTCATGGCACCAGACTTGTTTGTGCCGCAAGCCGGCATACGTACACTTTCAATGCGCTCAACGAAGTACGACCCTATGAGCTATCACAATGGCTCTATTTGGCCGCATGACACTGCAATACTCGTTGAGGGGCTCGAGCAGTTTGGATTTATCGAAGAAGCTGCAAGGATGCGTCAGGCGCTCCTGAGTGCATTCACGCATTTTAAAACTCCTATAGAATTATTCGGGTACAGTGGCGGTAAGTTCCGCGAGTACGAAACGTCATCAGGTGGTAGGGCATGTCGCGTACAGGCGTGGAGTGCAGCATCATTACTATCCATGCTTCGCGGACTCGACATATCAGTGTAAAATAAATAACATGAAGCGTTTTCTTATATCCACACTCACACTTATTGTTGTTGCTGTTGTTTCGCTTTCGAGCGTACACGCACTTGCGGCTACGACGCCTACAACAACAAAAAAGATAGTTACAAAAGCACCGCTCAAAACTCCGAGTCATAAACGAACAAAAACCATTGCAAAGGTTCCTGCTAAACCGGCGCCTGTTATTGCTTCGACGCCAAAATTTGAAGTGGGAGGCTGGATACCCTATTGGCGTACCGCGACCGGAACGCGCGACGTACTGCCGCACTTGTCCAACATGACCGAAATTAGCCCGTTTGGGTACACTATGAAGACCAACGGTACTCTTTTTGACGCGGCAAAACTCGGGGAAGAGCCATGGACAAGCTTCATAACAGAAGCAAAACGAAATAAGGTTCGCGTTATACCTACGATTATGTGGGGGTCCGGCGAGACAATACATGAAATATTAAGTGATGACACATCGCGTGTCGCATTGGAAGACGAGATTGCCGCTACTGTTACCACAAATAATTTTGACGGTATCGACATTGACTTCGAAGGTAAGCTTGCCGAGACGAGTTCTTTCTTCTCGCTCTTCTTAAAGGGGCTCTACCAACGTATGGGGCCAAAGTTCGTATACTGCTCGATAGAGGCTCGTACGCCGCTGGACAGTCGCTATGATTCAACACCGCCGGATAATGCCACAACGTACGCTAACGATTACGATGCAATTGGCAAGTACTGTGACCGTGTCGAAATTATGGCATACGACCAAGGGGCAATTGACTTAAAGCTTAACCATTCGCGTGCAGCGCCGTACATTCCGGTGTCAGATCCTGCCTGGGTAGAGAAGGTGATAGAAGTTGCCGCACAGAGTATCCCGAAAAAGAAAATTATTTTGGGTATTTCGACCTATGGCTATGAGTATTCAGTTACTCCACTGTCAGAATACGGCTACCGCTACGATCGACAGTGGGCATTTAATCCACGATACGCAGTTGAGCTTGCAGCTGCGCAAGGCATCATGCCGGTTCGAAATAGTGCCGGAGAATTGAGCTTTATTTATAAGCCAACAGAGGCTACTGCAGCAATTGAAGCCACATCAACCACAAAGGTTACTCCAAACACGACCTTTACGAACACACCTGCAATTCCTTCAACCATATACTCGCAAGCTATCATCGCGTCACAATTCCCTCCGCCATTTAACATCCTTTGGTGGAGTGATGCCCAGGCAATTAAAGATAAGGTAGACTTGGCAAAAAGCTTAGGAATTCGCGGAGTATCTGTTTTTAAACTCGACGGTGGGGAAGACCAAAATATGTGGAGTATGCTACCGCAGAAGGGCGAATAGTCCCGCTTAAGCTAAACTTCATGTAGTGTGTTGTTTTATGTATGAGTCGCTCATGCGCGCTTGCGCTGG
>JAYVXZ010000080.1:0-5099 GCA_043784715.1 Candidatus Adlerbacteria bacterium | reverse complement strand
TTTGGTTCTTACCACGACGTCGACTCCTCTGAAATCGCATACAAAATCGCCGCATCAATGGCCTTCCAGGAAGCGGCTCGTGCAGCACGCCCGGTCATCCTCGAACCAATCATGAAAGTCGAAGTAACCGTCCCGTCGGAATACATGGGTGACGCGACGGGAAGTATTTCCGGTAAGCGCGGCAGCATCGACGGCACCGAAGACCAGGGCATGATTTCGCGCATTCGCGCACGCGTGCCGCTCAAGGAAATGTTCGGCTACACCACCGACATCCGCTCGATGACCAAAGGCCGCGGCGGCTTCACCATGGAGTTCGACCACTACGAGGTCGTTCCCAAAAACGTCGCCGACGCTATTGTCGCCAGCAGGAAATAAAATTGGGGGAACTACTTGTTTTCTTCATACCATGTGTGTACAATAGCCTTGTATCAATACGAAAAGGGACCCGAACGGCGTTAGTGCCTAAGGGGCCCTTTTCATTTATGCTCGTGCTCTATTTTGGCTCGAACATCCTTTGACTCTAGGTAATCAAAATACTCACCGCCGAGAGAGTTATATAAAGATGAGGCAAATTTCCTGTTGGGAAACAATATTTTCCCAAATTTGCCCTTTTTAACCAAATAGTCCACTAATCTTTTGTAATCACCATCGCCAGAGACTAAGAATACTTTGTTGAATGGTTCGTTTTCAACCAATTTTCTCATTACAGCGAAAACTATGTCTGAGTCGACATTGTCATTCTTGGTGCCTTTTAAAGCTGCGGAATGCTCTCGAAACGAAATGATGAACCCGGCCTTCTGGAGTCTGTCATAAAGACCTTGCTCGTCTTCCGACAGGAATCCAAGAAAGTAATAGGCCTCTTGAACATTATATTTGTCGAGCAAGTAGGTTCTGAAGCGTTTGTGATTTATTGACCAACCACACTCCTTCGTACCTAAATGCAAATTTTGACCGTAAATGAAAGCGATATTGAAGTCTTTTGTTGTGGTGACTGGCTTAGTTGGCACTGGCCCACAGTATACTCCGGCCATTTGCATTAAGAAAGTAAAAACCATGCAACCCTTTCGGGCTGCACGGTTTGCGGTGCAAAGTAGTTGACATATGTTTAAGCTATATATAAACTATATGCATGACTACGCAAATTGTGTTCAATATCGACCCCAAGATTAAAGCTAAAGCTATGAAGCGGGCGAAGGCCGAGGGTATTCCATTTGCCGTAGTGCTCAAATTAGCAGCTGAAGCTTTTGCCGAAGGGAAGCTCAACGTGGGCATTTCACAACCCGAACGCTTTAATCCAAAGACGGCTCGAGAACTGCGAGCCGCATTAAAGGATATCAAAAATGGTGTAAATATTTCTCCTGGCTTTACAAACATAGACGACGCTATTATGTGGCTTGATAAAAAAGAATAATGCTACTGTATTTTTCAACTCATTTTAAGAGACGCAGAGCAAAACTATCGATATCTTTGCAGCACAAACTCAACGAACGACTAAGGCTTTTTGTACAAGACCGTCTTCATTCTCAGCTCAATAACCACTCAGTCGAAAGCAGATTACCCCGGTTATCGAAGTATCAATATAACCGGTGATTACCGAGCAATTTTTAAAGAAGAGGGTGAACATATTACATTTGTAAAAATCGGAACTCACTCAGAATTGTATGGGTAAAGTAAAAACCGCGCAGTCCTCTCGGGCTGCGCGGGTTGTGTTAGGGGAGAAGATTTAGTGGTACTTCTCCGAGACCGGAAGGTTTTATCGAGACACACAACTCGGATACCTGGTTATTTATAGAGTTGGTGTCGTTAACTCCTATTACCTGCTGTATCTGTGATCTGGTCTCGGGTCGAACACATTCATCCCGAGTACAAGGCCATCGCGAGCAAGGACGTTCTTGACCAGTTTCAGGCATTTCTTCCCTACGTTCGGAATTCTGAGAAACTCCTCTTCGGTTATTTCCACAAGATCAAGTAAAGTGATTATTCTATCATTCTCGAACGCGTATAGTACTCTGGTGACTTGTCCGCCCGGGTGTCCGAGCTCCGAGCAGCAGAGTTCCTTGGTGAATATCTCCGCAAGCAGAAGATTAGCATTAAAAGAGTCCGGCAAGCTTGGCCGAGCTTCCATAACTCGCTGACGTTCCTTACGCTCCCTCTGGAGGTGAACTTCGTTTTCCTTCTCCCTCCTCTTTTTCGCAGACCGCATTGCTTCTTCGTAGAAGTCCTGCGCCTCTTGGTTGGTGTCGAAGAAGGCGAACTCATCCTTCTTCCAATAGAATACCCACTGACCACTCCGGCCAAGACCGAGAGAGCGGGTGGTGTAAGCATCAGTATGCTCAGCAGTTATATACCACTTACCAACTTCCTCAGAGGTAAATCCATATTTTGCGCTCTCGACAAGTCTCGTCGTTTGACTGTGGGTCGTATTAATGATGCACACTTATGTAGCCTCCTTGGCCGTTGTTTGTGGCGAACCCTTCGGATGAAGGTGCCCTGATCGTCTGAGATAAGAATACCCTGAAATAGGGATTGTGTCAATAGATAGTCATTAAATAAATTATATACAAATATGACTATAAACATTGACAAATATAACGATTCACTATAATATAGTCATGAAACTATGACTAATAAAATTGAAGCGTCCAACGCGAATTACATGCAAAGCGCGGTTAAATCGGGGATGTCGGCCAAAGGGGCAGCGGTATATGTGGCGCTGCTGGAGGCGGGGAATGCGTTGTCACCTAAGGGTATTATCGGCAAAAGCAGGTTACATCGGCAGTATGTGTATGACGCGCTGCGCGAGCTGCAGGAAAAACGGCTCGTTTTGGCGGTGGGTGAGGGGCGGGGGGTGAAGTACCAGGCGGCGAGCCCGGACCGCCTATTGCAGGAGGCCGAAAAACAACGCGTCGACGCTTTGGACGGAGTTTCGCAGCTTATGAAGCTCTATGATCGTTCGCCGGCGGGCGTGGTCGAGATCATCCACGGGAGCCAGAAGGTGATAGAAGACGAGCTGCAGATTTTGCGGGACGCGAAAGAGGGCGACTTTTTGGATATTGTGGGTGGGGGAGGCAACCGGTGGGTGCAGCTGTTTGAAGGACGCATCGAGGAGTGGGAGGCACTTCGGAAGGAAAAGAAGATCAAATTACGCTACATTGGGACCGAAGACGACGTACGCCACAACCGCGAAGAGAGTATAATTGAGAATGAATCGCGCACTATCCTGGGCATCGGCGACCTTGTGACGGTGAGTATCCGCCCGGGCTCTGTGAGTTTTAACTTCTACGAGCCCGAAGCGCTTATCGTGCGGGTCAAAAACGAAGCTACGGTGCAAAGCCAACGCGCGCTTTTTGAAGTGCTGTGGTTGGCGGCGAAGTAATTTCTTTTTTACATTTCCATATTCCTTAAGTAACACGACCGTTACACATAAGGAACAAGTAAAAACCGCGGGCCCCGAAAGGCTGCGCGGTTTGAGTTATAAATGTGTTCTAAAACAAAAACTCCTCGGGAGGAAAAGGAAATGAGGTGACGAAGACTATCGGCGGCTCCGAAGCGACAGGCGGTTTGTACATCGAACCGCGGACTCGGGTCTGTAGATTCGGGTCTTGATCACCTTCGAAGGTTAGTGTCAGTACCTTAAAGGTAACCCAGGTAGTTGTAAGGAACATACTCATATTGCACCCCGTGCTGTTGCGCAAATATTTGTAACCTTAAAATGTATATTCGTCAATACTGCACTAGTTCATTCTCATTCGGTTCCTCTGGTGCTAAAGTACTGTAAGCAAATTAGCATTAATGCGTCACATTACGTATGAAATTTACATTTAGTAAGGCATTTATTGGGGTTTTTGCAGGCGTCGTACTCCTTGGCGGTGCCGCGGCGGCACATGCCTCGACTTTGACTGCGGCCCAGGTGCAGGCAGTTATCTCTCTTTTGCAGAATTTTAATGTCGATCAAAACACCATTAACTCGGTTGCGGCAACGCTTGGTGGCTCGGGTACGACTCCTTCTCCGGTACCTACTCCAACGCCAAACAACTGGTGTCCAACTATCACTACCAATCTTTCCTATGGCATGTCGGACTATGCGACCCACGGTCAAGTGTCGGAGCTCCAGCAGTATCTTGGTATTTCTCCAACGGGCTACTTCGGGCCGATAACACGCCAGTATGTAGCACAACTCCAGGCAAAGTGGGGTCTCCCACAAGTGGGCGGTATAGGGCCGATGACACGCACTGCAATTTTGAACGGCTGCGTCACCATTGTGCCGGCGCCTAGTCCGATACCGACTCCAAACCCAATACCTGTGCCGACCCCAACACCTGGAACGAGTTCATTCAATTTCGACGCGCCATTTACCATTCCTGCCGGTCAGTCCGCAACAGAAGCCTCTCTTGGGCAGCTTAACCTCCAAGTTATGTCAGTTGATGGGGCTACTGCTCGTGTCACGTTGGGTGAAAACTGCCAGCGTGGTACGCAGTGTTTTTACTACCCAACCAGAACGGTAGTGATGTCGCTTAGCCAGCCGGTCGCCTTCCAGAGCTACACTATTACGCTTAACGCAGTAAGTAATTTTGCCGCGTCGTTTGTCGCAACCAGGGGAGTTAATGGTACGAGTGTTTTGAGTGTTACGCCCTCTCGCGGAGCAGCACCTCTTGCGGTTACCTTTAGTGGTTCGGTCGCAGGGTGCGCGGGAGGTAGTTTCGAGCTTGCCTACGGCGACGGCCTTTGGGATGTAGTCACGGTGCCCGCCACATGCCAGGGTCAATTTATCCAAACTCATACGTACGCTTCAGCAGGCAGCTATACCGCAACGCTTTCGCAATATATCTCCTGCCTTCATTCCAACCCGCGCTGCATGATAGCGCAGCCGGCGCCGCTTAGCAGTGCGACGGTTGTCGTTACTGGCTCAGTGACAACCCAAGCTCCTGTCATTTCCTCTATTACTCCAACGATAGGCGCAGTCGGTACGTCTATTACCATCATCGGGAGCGGCTTTACCTCCGACAACACGGTGCGCTTTGCCGGCGGCGGTTCCCGTCATGTTGCTTCGAGCAACGGCACGACCCTTGTATACACTATCCCGAACACCGTCGGGCCAT
>JAYVXZ010000079.1:0-5101 GCA_043784715.1 Candidatus Adlerbacteria bacterium | reverse complement strand
GCGACTCGGTTTCAAAGCTCGTGCGCTTATTATGGAACGCTCTTCCGCGTTCTGAATGAACGTTTAAACTCTCCAACTGCCACTATTGTGGCAGTTCTTTTTATTTGTAATAATACGGTGTATGCTTTTCCCAACATTTAAAAACAAGATTTCTGGGTATGTAAATTTAGATACTGAAGCAAGAGTTTGGGTAAAAGAAAAAGGAATCGTTTCAGAACCAAACCCTCTTATTGACCCTGTAATTTGTCAGAATATGGTTGATGATGTTCATCGTAAATACGGTCTGGATTACTCATATGGTGGTTGGTTTGAAGACCGAAGTTTTTTATGGAACGGAAGCTACTTAGATGAAGCTGGTACCTATGTTCATCTTGGTGTTGATTTTAACGTGCCTGCGTTTACAGAAATTTCTCTGGATTTTGAAGGAAAGGTTGTAAAGGTAGACGATGACCACCCCTTGGATGGTGGATGGGGCCCACGTGTTGTGGTGAAGCACACAACTGAGTCTTTATATTTTATTTTTGCACACCTAGATCGGGAAATTCTTTGTAAGATGGGTGACACGATTCATTCGGGAAATATCTTTGCACGAGTAGGAAAAGCACCTAATAATGGTAATTGGTTCTCTCACCTTCATTTACAAACAATACAAGAAGAGTTTTACGATCAATTAATCTCTACTAACACATTGGATGGGTTGGATGGTTATGGCCACATCGGTGATAATGAGAAAAATGCTCGTTTGTTCAGAGACCCTCTTTCTTTTGTAGAGCTCTAAAGTATTGATATATTTTTACATTATTATATAATATTTTTTAGATTAATCAGGGAGAAAGCTTATGCGTTATAAGTACGAACGCCCAAGCGTCTGGCAAAAACAAATTCCTTCGCCGGCTCAACAGCCACAACCGACCAAAAGCTGACTCCAGCCGTCGGTCGACCATTTATCTTAAACCACAGCAATTGCTGTGGTTTTTCTATCCCCAGGCGGTCTTTGAGGGGTTGACAGGGTGTTTAAAACCCTTATACTGGTTAATGAAACCAAAAGCAGGCATAGAGTGAGTAACGAGCGCAATCGGGTTTCTCACAAAAGAGTGGCAGTAAACCAAAATTAAAGCTTCATAAATGGAGGCTGGGAGCATTGTATGCGCCCTTATTTGCGTGTTTATGGGGTGTTGATATCTCCCTTGCTCTTAGATCAATTTTACGCTACCAGCAGGTAGCACCTCCAAGAGAAGTTGGTTGAAATACTGCAATCGCACAAGTACTAAAAGTCCACGTTCGAAATTATAAGTTATAAGTGTGAGATTATAAGCGGTCGCACTAAACGTATTACTTGTATGATAAAAGAAAAAAAGTATTTCAGTCGGTATCGCGCTCCTCGAGTTGAGACTCCAAACTTGGTTGAAGCACAACTCGACTCCTACCGTGAGTTGTTGAAGGGAGGTGTCAAAGACATCTTTAAAGAATTTACCCCAATCCGAGACTATTCGGGTAAAAAGTTTGATCTTGAGTTTGTTAAAATCGAAATTGGTGAAACCAAATTTGACGAACATTATGCAAAGGAGCAAAAGATGACACTCGACGTGCCTCTGCGCGGTGTAGTGCGTCTTCGCAACAAGGTGACGGGTAGCGAAAAAGAACAAGAGATCTTCCTGGCTGATTTCCCCGTTATGACTGGGCATGGCACTTTTGTGATAAACGGTGTTGAGCGCGTTATTGTGCCGCAGCTTGCGCGGTCCTACGGCGTCTTCTTTACCGCTGAGGAGGTAAAGGGCAAGCGCCACTTCGGCGCTAAGCTTATCCCTGCACGTGGTGCATGGATCGAACTTGAGGCTGAGGCTGATGGCGGCTTGGCAGTGCGCATTGACCGCAAGCGAAAATTCCCCGCGCTCTCACTCCTTCGGGTATTCGGCGCACACTCAGACGTTGAAATAAAAAAACTTTTTGCACACTCCGAACATGGCCTCAAGTGGGTAGAAGAGGCGCTCGCCAAGGACGCTACAAAGTCTGTGGATGATGCCTATGTTGAGATCCACAAGCGTCTTCGCGATGGTGACTTGGCGACAGTGGCCAACGCTCGCGAATATATAGACTCTATCTTTGGGCCTGAGCGCTATGACCTCTCTCGTGTTGGGCGTTTTCGCTTTAACCAACGTTTTGACCTTTCTCTTGATGAGACAGAGATGCTCCGCAAGACCTTATCTATCGAAGATTTGGCTATTGTGTTTAATCACATCCTCGAGCTCGAGCACGACCCGAACGCTATGGAGGACAACATCGACCACCTCGGTTCGCGTCGCGTTCGCTATGTGGGCGAGATGCTCCAGCAGCGTCTTCGTGTTGGTTTGACGCACATGAAGCGCAATATCCAGGACCGTATGTCGACTATCGACACCGACGCCTCGATGCCGCAGCAATTTGTGAATCCACGCCCACTCCAGGCACGTATAAAAGAATTTTTCACCACCAACCAGCTCTCGCAGTTTATGCAGCAAGAAAATGCATTGACTGAACTTGAGCATCTTCGCACTTTGTCTGCACTTGGTCCCGGCGGACTCACTCGCGAGCGCGCAGGTTTTGAAGTGCGCGACGTGCATCCATCGCACTACGGCCGTCTGTGCCCTATCCACACTCCTGAAGGTCCAAACATTGGGCTTATTTTGCGTCTTTCGACATACGCACGTGTCAACGAGTTCGGCATGATCGAAACTCCGTACGTCAAAGTAGTCAAAGGCCAAGTAACCGGAGAAATTGTCTACATGAACGCAGCTGAAGAAGAGAAGCGCGCAATAGCACACGGCGGTATAAAAATCGTTGACGAAAAGATTGCCGACGATTTTGTTGATGCACGACTCAATAGTGTCCCTACTCGAGTTGCGCGCGACGACATTGAATTTATGGATGTGACTGCTGAACAACCTTTCTCTGTTGCAACGTCGATGATTCCATTTTTGGAGAACGACGACGCTAACCGATCGCTCATGGGTTCGAACATGCAGAAGCAGGCAACTCCGTGTTTGGTCCCTGAAGCACCTCTTGTGGGTACCGGTATGGAAGCGCGCGCAGCAAAAGACACCGGACGTTTACACTTGGCGTTGGAGGATGGAGTGGTTACACAGGCAGACGGCCGTCGCATTATGGTTAAAAACGCAAAAGGTAAAGAGACGACGTACCCACTTATAAACTTTGTTCGAACAAACGGATTTACTGCACTTCACCAGCGCCCTTCAGTTTCGGTAGGTACGCAAGTTAAAAAAGGTGATCTTTTGGCAGACACGTCGAGCTCTGACGGTGGACAATTGGCGTTGGGACAAAACTGCCTTGTTGCATTTATGTGTTGGTCCGGTGCTAACTACGAAGACGCCATCATCATCTCCGAGCGCATGGTCAAAGACAGCAAATTTGCCTCTATCCACATCGAAGAATTTGTGTGCAATGTGCGTGACACTAAGCTTGGGCCAGAAGAAACGACTCACGATATCCCCAATGTATCTGAGGCAAAGCTTCGCAACCTCGATGAGGACGGAGTTATTAGTGTTGGATCTGAAGTGCGCCCAGGGGACATCTTGGTTGGCAAAATTACGCCAAAAGGTGAGACCCAATTGACTCCTGAAGAGCGTTTGCTGCGTTCTATTTTTGGCGACAAAGCACGCGATGTAAAGGACTCTAGTCTTCGTATGGAAAACGGCAAGCGTGGCCGCATCATTGGCGTCAAAGTATTTTCCCGCGAGATGGGACACTCTTTGGACTCCGGTATTATCAAGCGTATTCATATCGAAATTGCACAGCTTCGTACTGTTTCAGTTGGTGACAAGTTGGCCGGACGTCATGGCAATAAGGGTGTTATTTCTCGCATCTTGCCTGAAGAAGACATGCCCTATACTGCCGACGGTAAGCCTGTTGACGTCATACTTACACCGCTTGGTGTACCGTCTCGTATGAACTTGGGTCAAATCCTCGAGCTGCATCTTGGGCTTGCAGCAAACACACTTAACTATCAGGCCATTTGTCCGCCATTCGCTGGTGCAACTGAAGAAGAAATTCGCGGAGAATTAAAGAAGGCAGGTTTTCAAGAAAACGGCAAAATGCAATTGTTCGATGGCCGTACGGGCGAAGCATTTGAGCAAGACATCTCTGTCGGCTACATGTACATCATGAAGCTCCACCACATGGTTGAGGACAAAATCCACATGCGCTCGATTGGGCCATACTCTCTTATTACGCAACAGCCGCTCGGCGGTAAGGCACAAGGCGGAGGCCAGCGCTTTGGCGAGATGGAAGTGTGGGCTCTTCTTGGATATGGCGCTGCATATACCTTGCGCGAAATGTTGACGATTAAGTCCGACGACATCCAAGGGCGCTCCGCTGCTTTCGACTCAATCGTGCGCGGCGAGCGAATCTCTCACCACTACGCCCCAGCATCCTTTAACGTGCTCCTCCACACATTGCGCGGCTTGGCACTTGATGTTGAACTTATGAAAAACGGTTCAGTCATGACCAATATCCGCAAGACTCCTGGCTCAGAAGTGTCGGACTTCGACTCTGTACGTATTCGTCCTGCAAGCCCCGAGCGCATACTTGAGTGGTCGCATGGTGAAGTAACCAAACCTGAAACTATCAACTACCGCACGCAACGACCAGAGAAAAACTCACTCTTTGATGAAAAGATCTTTGGGCCAGAACGTGACTATGAATGTTACTGCGGTAAATATCGCGGCATTCGTTACAAAGGTATTGTCTGTGAGAAGTGTGGCGTCGAAATCACTCGCTCAATTGTTCGTCGCGAGCGCATGGGACATGTCGACTTGGCAGTACCCGTGGCACACGTCTGGTTCCTGCGCGCTATCCCATCGCGACTTGCTATGGTCTTGGGTATCTCCGGCTCTGACCTCGAGAAGGTAGTCTACTTTGCAGGCTACATTGTCAACCAAATCCATCGCGAAGAAAAAGAGCGCATCATCTCAGAGCTTGAGGCTGAGTACAAGCAAAAAATGAAGAACCTCCAGGACGAAAAGTCCAAGGACAAGATGAAGGAGCTCTTCTTGGAGGCAAAGCATGATATTGACTCTATTGTTGTGGGTGCGGTCCTCGACGAGCC
>JAYVXZ010000078.1:0-16149 GCA_043784715.1 Candidatus Adlerbacteria bacterium | reverse complement strand
AGGCCTCAAACCCTGCCTTTTCAAGAGTGTCGGTAACCTGTAGTATCTCAAATGGTATTTGGCTTCGAGAGATTTGCATGGCACAATTCTACCACTCCCCCAGCAAATAAGGAGTATATGCGCCCGTAGCTCAAGGGATAGAGTACTTGGCTTCGAACCAAGGGGTTGCAGGTTCGAATCCTGCCGGGCGCACATGGTCGAAAAAGCAGATAGTTCTGCTTTTTCGCACGCATGCGCGAGACGGAACGATGTTTTGCATTTGCAAAACCGTGAGTCGGGGTCGCGAGCAAATTCTGCGTCGGCAGAATTTGACTTGTGACCACATGGCTTCTGTCTGACTATAAGGAACAAAATGTGCTATATTGTTTTGCGTGCGAACCTCCCCTTTGCGATCCACTACGGCCTTGGCCGCAGTAGCTCGCTTCGGCGAGCGAAGGCGGCCGTAGTTTAGTGGTATGACGACTCCTTGCCAAGGAGTAGACGGGAGTTCGATTCTCCCTGGCCGCACTAAGTATAAAAGTTTTAGAGACAAGTCCTCTACCTATAGCGGGTCCGATCTATCCACAGAGTTAAGGACAAAGGAAAGTATGTTTTGTTGAAAAATAAGGCTTTTTTGAAATAAACTGTGGATAACCTTGGGGACATGTGTATAAAGGACAGATTTGAAGGAGTCTTATAGTAGAGCTTAAGTGTTTCTTGTGAAACGTTTTTAGTAGTTACACGTGAACCTATTGCATGGCTAAAACCAAAAAAAGAAGCATTGGGGACTTAGGGGAGGGTATTGTTTGCAGATACCTTGAAAATAAAGGATATGTAGTTATTGAGCGTAATTATCTTCGACCTTGGGGCGAAATAGATATTATAGCTACACAAGGCGAGATTTTGCACTTCGTTGAGGTAAAGTCTGTTACACGTGAACCGGCTGGAGTAGGCCTGCCTGCCGGTAGGCAGGGGACGTACCGACCCGAGGACAATATGCACGGCGGTAAAATAAAACGTTTGCATCGGGCTATACAAACCTACTTGCTACAAAAGAAGATAAAAGACAATGTAACTTGGCAATTGGACTTAGCTTGTGTATACATAAACCTTGAGGATAAAAAAGCAAAAGTTGAGATGCTTGAGAACATAGTATGATAGAGTATCGAGGTTAGAGTGTTTTTTGTGCCTTACCGGGCCGTAGTATACCGGTAGTACACCTGTTTTGGGAACAGGTAGACCGAGTCCGATTCTCGGCGGCCCGACAAAGATGGATAAGGTTATTTTGGGCACCGAGCCCCAGGAGCACTATGAGCTTTTGGATTCAGGAGGGGAGGAAAAACTTGAGCGATACGGCTCTGTTATTTTGGCTCGACCGGACCCACAGGCTTTATGGGACAAGAGGCTTGGTGTAGAAGCGTGGGCCAAGGCGAATGGAGCGTATGTGCGTACAAAAGGACAGGGGAGCACTGCAGTAGGCAGACCGGGAGACTGGCATACTACTACTGACCTCACGCAGCAGTGGCCTATAGAGTTTGGGGGACTCAAGCTCTTTGTCCGTGCAACGTCTTTTAAGCATACGGGCCTGTTTCCCGAGCAATTATCGAATTGGGACTGGATGCGTGGCGAACTTAAAAGGTTTGATAAGAAAAATTTCCCTGAAGGACCGAAAATACTCAATCTCTTTGGATATACAGGAGGCGCAACGCTCGTTGCAGCGCAAGCTGGGGCGCAAGTTACGCACGTTGATGCATCAAAGACAGCGGTTGCCTGGGCGCGAGAGAACGCAGAGTTGTGCGGTCTTGCTGACAAGCCTATCCGATGGGTCGTTGAAGACGTTATGTTATTTGTGAAACGAGAGATAAAACGGGGGAACAAGTATGACGCTATCATTTTAGACCCTCCCGCATTTGGTCATGGCCCCAAGGACGAATTATGGAAGATCGAGGAGGACTTTGTACCGTTGATGGCGCTATGCGAACAACTTTTGTCGGATACTCCTTTGTTTATACTCATTAGTGGATATGCGGCAGGGTATTCGCCTTTGGCTTTTGCGTATAACTTAGAGCGATTTGAAAAGAGGTTTGGAGGGCAAGTCGTGTGCGGCGATTTAGTTATTCATGAAACTAATTCTAAAAGGATGCTTCCTTGTGGGATATTTGGGCGTTGGAGTAAGTAATCCACATAGCTAGTGCTTGACGAGATAAGGAGCTTTGGATACAGTGAATTTATGGAACGTTGCTCGCAGACATTCATTTGGAAGACCTACCTCCTTCGTAAAGGGGGTTCTGTGAGTTAGGACTATTTTTGAAAGGGAATAGAACAAAATTACAGGACCCCTAAAAGGGGTCCTGCTTTCGTTCGGGAGTTGACGCGAGAAGAGAAAAATCTTTTCACACCAGCGCCTGAAAAGGACGAGCTGGATTGAACTTCAAAAAAAGGGAGTGCGTTATGACCGAAAATGCCCAAGTGTAGTCGAATGACTCAGACGCTGTGTCGCCGGCGTCAAAAGAAAAAACTTCGAGGATGCCTTCAATGAATAAGTTTCTAAAGTCTTCCTTGGCTGGTGACGCTGGCCTTGGTCTGTCTATCGCTGAACCCTTGAAGAGGGGCTGGTAATGCAAAGCGGATGGGGTAGTGGTTCTGGTTCGTCCGCCGGTCAACCAACGTGGGGTTCGCCTCAGGCGACACACACAATTAGGGAGAACAGTATTCACTCCAAATCATGTGGCAGTTTCGTCAAAAGTTCGGGGCTGCTCCCAACGCCTACAGTAAAAAATCTTCAAAAGGAGGATTCCAATGCCTGAGTTTACGAAAAAACAACCTAAACAGCGTGATTGTATGTTGAGTCCTCGCTATGGTGTTGCGGGCAGAGGCGCGCCGGATGACGAAGTGCCAGTCTTCTACGACCGGTCGCAAGATGTGGCCGGTACATCGACAATTGGGCATTGTAAGGTGCCAACTGGTTCTTTACTCAACCATGAAATAAATAGACCCCCTCGCTCTGACAGATAAGAGCGAGTTTTTTTATCGCAAAGCGTCTGTAAGTTGCTTGGTAAGTCCGGGTGCCACGTTTGTATTAAAATCGTCCGCCTTCTCGGTGGTATTGCCACTCGTTAGGAAGGGGACGAGGCCTCCTTTGCCATATTTTGTGAGGCTGCGGTCTATGTGGGCAAGCGTAATTGCGCGCAATTCGCGGGTATCGGTTGTTGTGCCTTCGGTTGCGGTGGTTATTATGCCATACAAGGCGCCGTCGGTAAGTCGAGCAGCAGCACCTCCGGACGAGCCGGATTGCGCGACGATCGAGCTGCCAAGTGAGACAACGTCAATAGGGCCGTTCTCTGCGGCAAACGTATATAATTTTTGCACGGTCGAAACTGCAGAACTTGTATAGAGGTTCATTTGGATACTGGAGGCACCTAAGAATTGTGCGGGGTATGAGGCAAGCACTACCGGGTCCCCAACCTCAGGCACGTCTAACGCTAAGAGTGCATTTGGGAACTTCGCAGGCAGGGATGTTCCGTCTAAACGGCCGGTGATAAGCAAGAAGGCATAGTCGTCTTCACCGGTGCCGACTGCTGCAGCGCTTTTTATCTCTTTAGCGTTTGTGGTGACCCACGCCGGCGGTAGATACAGCAGGGTTGCACTATACTGAGCCATAGCAGGGCTTCCGGTCCGAATAACGCAATTTATACTGTGGGGGCCGGCATAGTCCTTTAAAAGGAAGAATTGCCCTACATGCGCGTTGGTCAGCACTATACCCTTACTGCTTATGAGCACCCCGCTGCCGCTAATAGACTGCATGCTCCCGCCCGTTTGCGTCGTACATAAAATATTGACGAGACTTTCGCGAATTTGGGTATTTACTACTTCGGGAGAGTTATACGCTACGGCTGGTGGAGGAGGCGTGGGCACGGGCGTTGGTAGTGTGGCTGGTGCAGCTTGCTGCGCTGGTGTTGTAAGAGGTAATGGAGTGGGAATGAGCACCTCAGGCTTTACTACCGGTATAGGTTTGGGTTGTTTTTTTGGTGCAGTAAATGAAATAGGCGCAGGCTTAGCTGTTCGTACAGTGGCAACTATCTTTTTTGGTGTGGTCGTTGCTGTTTTGTGGATTGCTACTGAGGGTTGCACTGGTGGTGCAGTATGAACGGAGGGCCGAGCTTGGTGCCATGCGTTACTTAAAGAAAGTACGAGGCCAACAGTGAGGTGAGTGAGTATCCCAAGAGTAGAAGAGAAAGGATGCATTGCGCATAGTATACGCCGATGTGGCTCGGCCACAATATTGCAGCAAAGGGTGTATGTCTGGTAGTCTAGGTTGGCGAGCGAAGGCTCGCCTTCATTAAAACTACGGCGGAGCAAGGCGGGATTAGTTTATTGGTAAAACATCAGTTTTCCAAACTGAGGTGGGGAGTTCGATTCTCCCATCCCGCACCCAAGCACATAAAAACCCCGCAATAAGCGGGGTTTTTATGTTTCGACCTGCCTGTCGGCGGGCAAGGACGATAGAACTTCTTCTTTATATATTCAAATAACTAAAGTTATTTGACGGCCTCTTTGAGTGCTTTTGCCGGTTGAAATTTCGGCACACGCATTGAGGGGACCTGTACTGCGGCGCCAGTCCGAGGATTGCGAGCAGTGCGAGCAGCACGTGTTTTAGTCTTGAAGATACCTAGACCAGCGATAGAAACTTCGTCCCCATTCTTAAGAGTGGTGACTATCATTTCGATCATCGCTTCAACAGCCCGCTCGGCGTCGGCTTTTGTTGTGCCTAAAACGCCATGCACTTTTTCTGCAATATCTTGCTTATTCATACGTACAAATGTGACTAATAAATGGTTTTTACCCTGCAGAAGCAGTATACAGTCTCCAAAAAACCCTGCAATAGAGCCACGTGGATAGGATTATTTGACAATAAAAATAATTATTGTTTATTTATCTTGCAAATTCAATAGAGCGTGACTCACGGATGACGGTGATTTTGATTTCGCCCGGATACTTGAGCTCGTTTTCAATTCGAAGCGCTATGTTTCTGGCGAGTTCACGCGAGGCGAAGTCGCTCATCTCGTCGGGTTTGACGAAAACACGTACTTCACGACCGGCAGAAATAGCATACGTTTTCTCCACGCCGGGGAAGGAGGTCGCAATTTCTTCGATGTCAGCCAGGCGCTTGAGATATTGCTCGACGCTATCGCGGCGTGCACCCGGTCGACCGCCTGAAATAGCGTCGGCAACCTGGACAATAACAGACTCGACTGTCTCGTAGGGGTACTCTTCGTGGTGAGCCTGCATAGCTTTGACGACTTCTTCGCTGACCCCGAACTTCTGGAGTATGCGACGACCGATTTCGACGTGGGTACCCTGGACTTCGTGGTCAAGCGCTTTGCCAATGTCGTGCAGGAGTGCACCTGCACGCGCGACAGCAACGTTAGCGCCTAACTCTTCGGCTATCATCCCGGCGATGTGTGCCATTTCGACTGAGTGTTGGAGGACGGATTGGCCATAGGAGGTACGGAAGTTAAGCCGGCCGAGGATCATGAGGAGCCGTGGGTCGAGGTTGAGCACCCCGGCTTCAAAGGCGGCTGCCTCGGCCTTTTCTTTGATTATCTTGTTTATATCAGCTTTTGCCTTCTCGACGGTCTCTTCGATTTTGGCCGGCTGGATACGGCCGTCCATGATGAGGTTCTCAAGTGCAACGCGAGCAATAGCTCGGCGAATTGGGTCAAATGAAGAAAGCAGAATAGAGCCGGGCGTGTCGTCGATGATAACTTCGACGCCCGTCGCGCGCTCAAGTGCCTTAATATTGCGGCCCTCTTTACCGATTATCTTGCCTTTAATTTCGTCGTTCGGGATGGTAATTGCGGTCGCCATCGTGTCGGACGCAACTGAGTTGCCAAGGCGATGTATGGCTGTGGTCAAAATTTCCTTAGCACGGCGCTCCAGGCGTTCCATACCGTCGCGCTCGAGCTTAGCGACGCGCATCATGAGGTCTTCGTCGGCTTCGTGCTGCAACTCGCGATACAGCTGTTCTTTTGCCTCGTCTTTGGTAAGTCCGGCAACACGTGCAAGTTCGGAGGATCGCTCGACAAGTAGGGCGTCAGCACGCTCTTTGATGCCACGGATTTCCTCGATTTTGGCTTTGACGGCAGTAACTTCGGCGTCTAGTTCGTTTTGCTTTCGGTCAAGCGCTTCCTCACGTTTAAAAATCCTGTCTTCAGTTCGCGTGACCTTTTCTTCTTTTTCGCGCAGTTCGATGTCTGCAACAGCGACTCTTTGCTTGGCTTCCTCTTCAGCTTGGGTGGTTATCTTCTTTGCCTCTTCCCGTGCATCGAGAAGAATCTGCTTTATCTCAACCTCAATTGAGCCCTTGCGACCCAGTGCGAGCAACCAGCGGAAGACATATCCGATGACCGCCCCCACGAGCCCCGCAAGCGCCAAAAGCGAGAGTAGGACTTTTAATGACATATATGAAAGGGGACATAAAGTTAATGGAGCCTATCCTGCAGACAGGTTCAAAACAAGAATTTGCGAACGAGCCTACCGTAAGGCAGGCGATTCAACAATAGCAAAAAACCCCCTGGGGGGCAATTTTGTTCTTATTTTGCGGCTTTTGTAACGGGAGTGTTCTTGGTTGCAAGGATTTCGTCTACCATGCCATACTTTTTGGCCTCCTCGGCAGACATGAAGTAGTCACGCTCCACGTCGTTTTCAATTTTCGAGAGCGGTTGGCCGGTTGCTTTGGAAAGTATTTTGTTGAGTCTCTCTCGGGTCGCAACGATGTGGCGCGCGGTAATTTCGATTTCGGTTGCTTGGCCTTGGGCCCCGCCCCATGGCTGGTGGATCATCACTTCGGCGTTCGGGAGTGCAAAGCGCTTGCCTTTGGTACCGCAGGCGAGAAGTATTGCGGCTGCCGAAGCTGCCATGCCAACACAAATGGTGGCGACGTCAGGCTTGATGTAAGACATGGTGTCGAGCATAGCAAGCGCGGAGGTAACTGAACCACCCGGGGAGTTGATATAGAGCACAATGTCCTTTTTAGGGTCTTCAGACGCCAAGAAGAGGAGTTGAGCGATAGTCAGGTTGGCAACATTGTCGTCTATAGCGCCACCGATAAACACGATACGATCCTTGAGCAAACGCGAATAAATGTCGAAAGCGCGCTCGCCCGTGGGCGACTTCTCGATAACCATCGGTACTAATTGATTGTAGATTGTATAGTCTTGCATGGCACTCATACTACCAAATTTCCCTCGTATCGCAATTTATTGACTATTGCTGAGGAAGGAATAGAGTTCTTGTGAAGCCTACAGACAGAGAGGGGTCAACTGATGCGACAATAACCATGCTAAAGAAAATAAATAAGAATGATGGGTTGTTCTCTTTTTTTGGATTAATACTAACCTCTGTAACCTATTTCTTCGCAGAACAAAAATGGTGGGCTGCAATAGTGCTTGTTCTCACAATATTAATTATCGTGGCAGTGCATCTTTTGGAAAAAAGAAAGCCAAAACCCTTTAATGATGTCCAAAATGCAGCAAAAATTCTTTTTATAGATGATAAAGAATGCCAGATTGTAACAAATCTACGTCGAAATAATTTCGACGTTCGAAAAATAGATGATGTTGAATCACCAGCCACAGATAACGATGTTCAATGGGCAAACGTGATTTTTGTTGATTATAAAGATGTAGGTAGAAGACTTTTTGGAAAGAAAGAAGGATTGGGCCTTATAAGTGAATTAAAAAGAATTTACGAAAATAAAAAGCGCTATATCATCTATTCTTCGGTACAAGATTTTGATGGACTAGTCGAGTTCCCGTACATAAGAAAGAATGCCTCTTACGATGAATTCATCTCTCTTATTTCTGTTGAGGTCGGTCGGTTATGATTTATTTTAGGGTAAAAAATTTTGCGGGAGATATTTTAGTTAATTCATTTCCCTTGGAATTCACTATTCCGCAAAGTGAAAATGAAAAGAACAAAAAAACGCGATATTTAAGAAAAGGTATTTCCACAGGAACTTTTGAGATACTTCTTGTTGACGAAGACAGGGTTGCGAACAGCAACAAAGTATTCAACGCCTTCGTTGTATCTATTGAAAATATTTTAGAAGATCTAACAACACACACTTCTACTAAAGCTCGTGAAATAGCAGATGACCATTTGCACAATATTATTAAAATTCACGGTAATCAAAAAAGCATAATTGAAAGATGCGTTTTGAATGCTGAAGGTGAGTCTAGTTATTCTGATTTCGTTAATTCCGTAAAAAAAGACATTGAAATAAGACCCGGGGAGTTCGCCGAAGATCTTTGCGCGCTTTCAAATGAGGTAAGATTGGTTGACTACCATCTTGGGGGTTACAAGCTCCTAAGTGACTCTTCTTCAAGAATCACCATTACGCATAACCATAATGTCAGAAAGTTCCTCTTAGGCCTCTGCAACCTTTTCTTCGACTCATTAAAAAAGGATAATGTATTTCTAAATGTGCATGAGATCGATTGGAATTTCCTATGCTCATTTGAGTATGAGACATTTAACATCGCTATGCACAGTTTTCTTGAAAATGCAGTCAAATATGTGAAGCCGTACTCAAGAATTGATGTTTTCATTCGAGCTGAACTTGGGGAGTTAGTCTTCGAAATGGAAAGCGTGCGAATTGAAAAAAACGAAATTCGGTCGATTCTCGGACGGGGTATTTACGGCCAAAATGTTCCACAGAATCTTCGAGGAAGTGGTATTGGAATGTATCTTTTAAAAAGAGCTCTTGAGAGAAGTGAAATCGAATTTAATATTCTTCCAGACCATACAAGAGGCTCAAACGTAGATGGTGTAAAGTATACCCCGAACACCTTTGTCTTTCGTTTCCCTAAATATTCATCTATATAATATCTAACAATTATGTTTTGTTGAGTTGGCTTCCGAAATTTTTTTCTATCTTAATACTTTTCTGACTATCGTGTATCTGTTGGAGCTCAGATTCGGTTGTAATATCGAAGCTTTTTTCAAGCCGTAGCGTTTGCAGGTACACCACTTTTTTTCTCGCTCTCGGTATGGGTGTTGGTAGTGAGCTTTAAATTTCAAACACTAGTTACTTGGCTTGGAATTCTTCTCGAGCCAAGCGGCTATTTCGTCCAGTTTTACGTTGCTTTGGGCAACTGCAAGGATAAACTCTTCGGTTTCTTCGATGTTCAAGGTTATTGAATATCCATTCAAAGCTAGAAAAATACTCGACACAGTAATGGCAGTTCTTTTGTTACCATCTACAAACACGTGATACGTCGCTATCGACTCCAGGTAGGCAGCAGCTTTAAGAAAGAGGGTGGGGAATTGCTCGTTGCCGCCAAACGATGCTTTGGGCCGCTGTGCAATTGATTGCAAAAGGTTTTCGTCTCGTACGCCAAAACTCCCGCGCGTCTCCTCGAGCACACGGTCGTGTATAGCGAGAATTTCTGCAGCAGACAAATAGCGCATGCTACTTATCGGCAAGCCGCTCTAGTAATTCGTGATTTTTTTCAATAAATTTGTTTGTCCAGGTGAGCACCTCGGGATCTATATTCGCCTTAGACTCTTTAGGTTTCACTGAAAATATTTTTTTTGCGGCGTCAGTAGCGGTCACAACCACGTCTCCAACTTTGATACCGAGTTCTTCTAGAGTGCTCTTAGAGATGGTAATTCCTGCCGACGACCCTATTTGAATGACTTTTTGCTCCATAAAGGTAGTAATTTATGATTATAATAACATTATAATACAGATGCTTTTACCTTGCAAGAAAAAACCCATCCTGAGGTGCCAAGATGGGTTTTTCGTCTCTAGAACAGTATTTTTTGTTAGTCGCGCTGTGGTTTGGGTCTGAGTGGTTGCGGCTTTCGTGCGGGTCTTTTTTCTCATCGTCAGAGCCTTCGAGGATTTGAAGCGTTTTTTCGTTTTGCATGACTGTCTCGATGTGGAGGCGAAGTAGGTCGGGGCGGGCAATTTACTTAACTATGCTGTTACCTCACGCTTTATTTTGTTAATCATTTGTTGTAGTGTAATCCATACCTGCGTGTCGCAATGGCAGTAGGATGATGACCTTTATAAGGAGCAAAAACGTGGTTGACTTTGCGGCAGTATCTTCTCGCAACGAGGCGGTGCAAATAGCCTTGGGTTGGGACTTGTCCAACCCTATAGAATATCTCGTTACCCGCAAGGGTATGGACAAGCAACATGCCTTGCGCATGGCGGAGGAATATCGCCGCTACATGGGCATTCTTGCAAACGATCCAAACGGCACGTACCCGATCTCAGATGCGGTGGATGAGATGTGGCACACCCACATGATCTTCTCAGGAGACTACACTCGGATGAGTAACGCGCTCATCGGCGAGTACATGGAGCACGAACCCATCCTGGTGGAAGCTGATCGGCAGAAACTTGTACCGCAGTACCACCATGGTACTCTGAATGCCTATGCACGACTGTATGGCGAAGAACCGTCGCCGGCGTGGTGGCCACACAGCGGAGCCATCTGCATCTGCGGCCGAATTCGACACTGACATCGATGGCCACTTCCTTGCGGAAGTGGCCATAAAATTTTTATGAAAAAACTATATGTATTATATAAAATATTGCCGGGCAAACGCGATCAGTGGCTCGCTTGGTGCCAAGAGTTGGAAACGCGGAAAAGCGAAGTATTAGAATCGTTGCGCCAAGAAAATTGTGCTCGAGAGACTTGGGTTGTGTTTGGAGAGTATGTAGTAGCGCATGTTGAATTTTTGCCAGATGGTTTACAAAAGAGCGATGATCGTCCACTGAACCTTGAACATCGACGACAGCGAAAAGAGTGTTTAGAAAAAATAGAGGAAAGTTCTGACGGTGTATTCGATTTTCAACTCGAGTAGGGCAGGGTGTCTAGCCTAATAATTCTCTGCAAACAAAAAACACCGTCTTGAGGGCGGCGTATTTTTGTTATTCGCGTTAGTTAGTGCGTGTGGTTTGGGTCTGAGTGGTCGTGGCCTTCGTGTGGGTCTTTTTTATCATCGACTGAGCCTTCGAGGATTTGGAGCGTTTTTTCGTTTCGCATAACTGTCTCGATGTGGATGCGAAGGAGGTCGGGGCGTGCTTCGGGGAAGTGTTCGAGCGCGTGCTTCATTTCGTTGTCTACCTCCTCCTTGATGGACTCGACTTTTTCGTCTGCGGCTATTTTGTTGAGTACGAGCTGGAGCTTGGCGCGTTTACCCGCTTGGTCGCGCAATTCCGCCCGCACCTCTTCTTGTGTCTTGTTGATTCGCTTGAGGTAGTCCTCGAACGTCATACCGTAACGAGTCACGTCGTCTTGCATTTGGGCGACAATTTTTTCAAGCTCGGAGTCGACAAACACGGCAGGCACTGAGAGCTGCACTTTTTCCAGCAGCGCTTCGATTATCTTCCCGCGTCGTGCGTCCTTCACCTTTTGCGCTTTCTCCTGAACGAGATTCTCGCGCATCTTCGCCTTAAGGTCGGCAAGGTCGCTAAAAGCGCCAAGTGACTGTGCGAACGCATCGTCGAGAATAGGTAATGTGTTTTCGTCAGGAATACTGGTGACAGGATGGGGAGCAGCTGCAGAATCTGCTTCTTCCGTTGCAGGACTGCTAGTGGACACTGCAGAAGCAGATTCTGCAGCTGCCTGCGCGGGGGCTTGGTTCGCGGCAGAGGAAGTGGATTCTGCAGCGTCCCCGTCGTGGTCAGCAGCTAGCGCTCTGTCCGACGAGGCGTCGCCTGCAGCGGAGGAACCTACTTCCTCTGCCGCGGTCTTCGTTATTTCTTTAGCTTTTGCACGACGAATCGAAAGGAGTGCGTCATCTATTTCTCGGTCTTCGACAGTTGGGACATCGTCATCGGGAATTGTTTCGTAAAGCTTTTTCCAATCCTTTGGCAACGAAATTTCAGGATATACGGCGGTTTTGATAACAATACCCACCGGGTTGCCGGGCGCGAGTTTGGTTATACGAATTTCCGGGCGGCCAATAGCGTCAACGTCCTTAGCTAAAACAAGCATCGTATAGAAGTCGCGCATAAAAAGCTCCACTGCTTCTTCAAGCAGTGCAATGTCGCCGACTCGCTTTTTGACCATCTCCAAAGGTACGTGGCCTTTTCGGAAGCCCGGCATCTCTATTTCCTCGGCGAAATGTTTGAGGGCTTTCTCTTGAAGTGGTTCGATGTCCGCAAAGGGGATTTCGCCTTCGAGTTCGACTTCGGACTCGGGCAGGTTTTTGAGCGCGAAGGATTTCGCAAGCTCGTCCAGTCGATGGCTAGACGAGTCTACATGGTTTGAATCTGTCATTTTTCGGATACTAGCAGGGTGCAATGCATCCTGCAATAGAAGCTGGTAATTATGAGTTATATTGTTCGGTTTGGTGCGACTGGTGGAGTTTGAGCTCCTGCGTCACTAAAAAGTAGATGCCACCGAGCGCTAGTAGGAGCGCTATCACGATTGTCGCGATAACAGGGCCGGCCGGCTGTCTCTTTTTTTCAGTTGTAGTAGGAGAATCGCTCATGCTCTTAGTATAGAGCATGAGCGACAATCCACAGCACCTTTCGCGTCTTATTTACTGAACTTCTGCTTGTAGAGCTCGATACTTTCCTTAAATGCGGCTATTGCGGCGTCTTTGCCCTTAATGGCGGGTATCTCGACGGGCGCCGGTTTGCCTTTAAGCTCTTTGTAGGTTTCGAAGAAGTGTTTGATTTCTTTAACGGTGTGCTGGTTGAGGTCGGCGAGGTCTTGCACATCTTCCCAACGTTTGTCTTCGGTCGGGACCGCGATGATCTTAAAGTCGCTTTCGCCGGAGTCTATCATCTCCATGACTGCGACCGGGCGCACGCTCACGAGTATACCCGGGAGCAGTGGGTACGTGGTCAAAAGTACAACGTCCAGCGGGTCGCCGTCGTGCCAAAGCGTTTGCGGCACAAAGCCGTAGTCAAACGGGTACGCAGCCGCCGAGTAGTTGGCACGATCGAGCTTGATAAGTCCCGTGTCTTTGTCTATTTCGTATTTATTGTTCGAACCGCGCCCAATCTCAATGATCGTGTTTATCTCCTCGGGAGAACCTGGAGGAATATCGTGCCACAAATTCATAGTGTGATAAAAATAACTTAGTAATTATTCTTCGGTTGCAGCCGGTGCTGTTTCTACTACAGGCTCTTCAGGTGCGACTTCTTCTTTTGCTGGTGCTAGGGTCTCTGTAGGTTCTGTTGGGCCGCCGATTGACTGGATGTCTATGCGCCAACCGGTGAGCTTTGCTGCTAAGCGAACGTTTTGGCCGCCGCGACCAATAGCCAAGGACTGTTGGTCGCTCGCGACGGTTATGGTTGCCTTGTGCTCCGTTTCGTCGAGTTCAACCGAGGTAATGCGTGCTGGGGAGAGTGCCTCTTCAATAAAGGCTTTTGGATCCTCGTTCCACTCTATAATATCAATCTTTTCGCCGCCGAGTTCAGAAGTGACGGTTGAGACTCGAACGCCGCGCTGTCCGACGAGCGAGCCAACCGGGTCAACGTGCGGGTCACTTGAGGTGACTGCTACTTTTGAGCGGCTCCCTGCTTCGCGAGCGATAGCTTTGAATGTTACAACGCCATGTGCCGCTTCCGGAGCCTCCATCTCGAAGAGTTTAGCCAAAAATTGGCCATTGGCGCGAGAAAGGCGCAGGTAAATGCCGCGCGGGGACTCTTCCACTTGATATAGAAGACCACGGATACGCTCGCCTTGGCGAAAACGCTCGCCGGGAATCTGTTCGTCATACGGGAGGATGCCCGTTGCGCGGCCGAGGTCGACGTAAATGTTGCCGCGTTCCATGCGTTGTACGGTGCCCGAGACAATTTCACCTTGGCGTGCACCATATTCGGCTACGACAGAGACCTTCTCGGCTTCGCGTATCTTTTGGATAATAACTTGTTTAGCGGTTTGTGCGGCTATGCGACCATAGTCGTCTTTGGTCTCGAGAGGGAAAATGAGTTCGTCAGCGACTTTGACGTCGCGTTTGATAAGCTTTGCATCTTCAAGAGTGATGTGCTGCTCGGGGTTAAAGCGCGAACGCAAGTCGTCAGGGTCGGGAGTGGTCTCTTCGCCCTCAACTTCAAAGCGTACCGAGGTGTCGTCGACAACTTCTTTTACTTGTTGAAATTCGGTCGTGCCGGTAGCAAGGTCAAGGTGGGCACGAATAATTTGCCCGCGTTTCGCGTATTCCTTCTTATATGCGGTAGCGAGGGCAGCTTCGATAGCTTCGAGCACCTTAGCGCGCGGTATGCCGCGCTCCTCTTCAAGCTCGCCCAGCACCGAATTCATTACTTTAAGATCAAACATAGTGTTTGTTGGGTTATATATATCTGGTCTTCTGCGTTGTTCTGGTACAGAACAACCGCCCACTCGGGGCGGTAATCAGAATGGACCTATAGTACTTTTAACCTGAAAAAAAGTCAAGAGTACACAAAAAATTAAAAAGGCTAAAGTTATCCACACTTTTAGACTGAAAAAATGAACAAAAAGCAAGTTCGTAGGATAACCTTAGCAGATGCGACGCGTCTTTACGTATGTGGTGCTCCCCTCTTTACTTCTTATATCATCCTTTGCCACACTGGCATTGGCCCAAACTGCACCGAGTCCAACGGCTGCCCCTAAAACACAAAATACTCAGGCATTAGCAACCGTCAATATCCAGCATGCAAAACTTTCGCAACAGGGGAATGTTGTACAAGTATCTTTCGACCTTACTAACCGCGTGGGCGAGCAGCACGATGTGCACTATGCAATTCAACTTATTGGTTCAGTCAATAATAAGCAGTATGTCGCAGACCAAAAAGCATTCGTTGAAAATGTAACACTGAAGGAAAATTCCACCCTACATAAAGACGTCACCTTCGTAGCTTCAGCTGGGCTAAGTGGCACATATATGGTGCTTATTGTGAGTCAAAATAGCAGCGGCTTTCCATTTGGGGCAGCCAGTGCGGGTAAAGTGACTCTTTCACCTGCAACCGGCGTAGAAATTATTTCTGCATCGTGTTTCCTGCAAGTTGAAGGAGAAAAAAGCGCAAAACATTACAGCTTGCGACAGGGAGTGGATATTGCTGCAGATGAAAACCTTGTGCTGCAGTGTGCTGCAGTAAACCACAGTAAGTCGAGTGTCGTGGCAGTGCCGCAGTTCGAAACACACTTACGCAGTGTATTTGGCGAAATAGTAGACCAGGTAGGTGGGGATACTACTTCTGTATCACTTGCGCCAGGTGAGCAAAAGCTTGTTTCATTCAAGCTTCCAAAAACACTGAAGCCACAAGCGTATGATGTCCGTTTTACTTTAAAAGCAAATACAACAGATTCAAACTCAATAGCCGCGCACTACGTCCTTCGTGGTGCCAGTGCTACCATTCAAACACTTATTCTGGATAAGACTACTTACGGGGCAGGAGATATTGCAACTCTTTCGTTCGTGTGGACCTCGTCGGCCGATGGATTCCCTGGTGCTCGAAATGGCGGGTCGAAAGGCGCTACCTCTTTTGTAGCAACGCTTACAGATAGTTCAGGAGTGGCATGTGCAGAGCCCGTGCTGCAATCTCTATCAAACTCAGGATCACGAGTCTCGCTCTCTATGCCTGTTTCACGCGCCTGCCATAACCCACACGTGAGCGTGACTCTAAAGGATTCAACAGGTGCTCTGCTGGCACAAAAAGATATATCAATCGAAAGTGCTGGCGAAGCGCCACATACTTCGTGGTCCTGGCTGCTCGGCATCATCGCCACACTGGTATTGTTTGGATATACACTACTGCGATTTAAAAATCTCTCAGCTATAAAATCAAAAACAGTGCTCCCGGTACTGTTTGCATGTTTGGCACTAGGCGCGATGACTCCAACACATTTTGCTAAAGCAGACACATTTTGTACTGCGGGATACCACTTTTACAATGATGGGAGCGGTAAGGCTCCTTGGTACGATGAATGTCTGTACTACTATTCAGTCAATTTAGACAGTAACACCTATGCGCCCAGTGATACTATCCTGGCAAGTGGACAGGTGCAGACGTCAATGTGCGCTAACGAAATAGATAGCGGCGGAAATTATTCACAGTCTAAAATAGATGGGGACGCGCCGTACTCGGGTGAGTCGCATGTTGTTATTGACGGCTCACCAGAGGGTGATCGATACGTAGATACAGATGAAGGTTTT
>JAYVXZ010000077.1:0-5272 GCA_043784715.1 Candidatus Adlerbacteria bacterium | reverse complement strand
CAACGCCGCCGCGCACGGTGAGGCCTGTCTCTTTGTGTATGCACTTTACCCCTTCACTTAAGGCGTTTCGCCACTCGTCCATTCGAACGTGCTTAAGCGGTATAGCGTCCAGGCCGTACGCTTTGGCCAGCGGATGTTGGCTTCCTACAGCGCGATGTGTGTCGAGCTCTTTTTTAAGCAGTGCGTCTACAGCAGAGTTAAGATTAAAAGGAAACCCGGGAGGGCGCGGCGTACCTAGTTTGTTGTCTATATAAAAACAGCACTGACACTCCATAAAGAGGTCGATTTTGGAGCGAGACAGTGTCCAATTTGGGCCGCCATAGTTCCAGTTTGGGTTTCGATGTGGTTTATAAAATTGGCTCATAAGATTAGTCTTTGTAGGACTGAGCCATTGTAGCGTAATTTACGTTTGTGCGCGAAATTACATATGTTCTGCACCCCATTGCGTTCGCAGCCAATGCTCAAGTTTAGAAACAACGGAGAAAATGATGATCCCAAGCACAGTACAGAAAGTAGCAATAATAAACAGCCCATAGCCGCACGCTAGGCCTACTGCGGATACTACCCATATCCCCGAAGCCGTAGTGAGCTCGGCAGGGTGCTCACCTCGCATGGCAGCTAAGCCGCTACCGATAAACCCGATACCTATGACCACTGACGCGGCGATTTGAAGCGGGTTTGTGCCTGGAAAGCCGCCAAGCTGATAGCTTGAGAGGGTACCTACTATAGCGAAAACGCACGAGCCTAAAGAGACTAGTGCGTATGTTCGCATTCCCGCGTGTTTGCCGGCTATAGAGCGGTCAAGGCCCATAAGACTGCCTAAGATAACCGCAACCAAAAGCCGCCACACGAAAACATATTCAATTACGTTGGAGGAGACTAGTGTCTCTGGGTGCATACCACCCAATCATACCCTACCTTGTAGAGAACTTTATCCACATTTGCTTGCCGCTTGCATCTTGGACATACTTTTCATCTGCTTTCGCAAAGGACTTGTCGCCATTATCAATCGCAGCACTCACATAGTACGTTTGTCCGGATGTTGTTGGTCGAAGGAGGTGTACAACGCCAGAGGTATCACCTTTAAAGAAAAGCCCAGCTCCAAGGATTCGTCCTGGCTGGCCATCAGTATTTTCATATACTATGACCCAAGTCGGCTCCGAAACGCTCAGATTGCTAAACGCTACTTGGTCGCCAGCCTCTTGTACTGCGGCTACATCAAGCGAAGCACTTCCTGCTGCCGCTGTTTGCGTGGTAGCAGGCACCGGCTTTGCCTCATACTCCGAAGTAGGAGTAGTAGGAGTTATTGCCACCGGGTTAGTGACCGTTTCAGCCGTCGTATTACCTTCAGTGGTAGTGCCTGTCGTTTCGCTTGTTGATGTAGCAGTTGACACATCGTTTGAAACTGATCGCTTATGAAGTGCAACAATGCCCCACGCTGCGAGTGCGAACACGACAATAATGCCTACAATAATGCCAATTACACGTCCCGTAGAGTCAGTCGCCTGAGCAGCGGTCGTACTTACCGGTTTGGAAGAAGACGAAGAGCTCTTATTTTGCGTACTAGCAGCAGGTGTTGGCTGCGTCCACGACAAGCCAGCCTTTGGCTGGTTACTATTTTGAGGGTTCTGCTTATTCTGATTCTGATTGTTCTGATTCGAGTTACCGCCGTCCATAGAATATTTGTGTTAGGAATTAAAAATAAGTAATAAAATACACGCCAGAATTATATATCTTTCCCAGGCATGCACAATGCTCCTACTTCCTCTAACACCACATTTGCGCGTTTACCGCGAATTCCTGCAACCGCTAATGCCCGTGAATTAAGCGATATATCGCTACACAGCACCACTTTTTTGTTCAACAGGGCAACTTTTTCGACCTTGGTTAGTGTGGTCAGGGCGGTTATAGGATATAATTTGGCCATATCTATACGCATGTGTAAATCTTTTTGACTTGGGTAATCCCAGCCCAAAAGTTCTAAGCCAACGCATTCTGCATACTGGATTGCTTTGCTTGTAAATTTCGTATTTGTCACCACTAACCCCCGAATAGGTACATTTGGCATTGCTTTTTGTATGTCGTCTATACGCGCTTTTACATACAGTACTGTTTTTAAATCGGTTTTGTAGCCGGGATTATTGTGGAACTTTGCTTCAACATATATCCTCTCTCTTTTTTTAGTAAGCACAACATCTACTTCATGTTCGACGCAGCCTCCTTTGACTATTTGGTCGACGCGGGCGGTATATCCTTCAGTCTCGAAAAGTTTTCCAAGGTACGCTTCAAAAGGAAAGCCGGATGGTCCGAACTCATCTATCGCGCGTTTAAGAGAATATCTCGCAGCCACGCCTCGACGGTATTCTTGCAGAAGTATGAAAGCCTTGCGATAAATTTGTGACGTTGCGATGCCACTGTAAAGTATTTTTTGGATATCCTCGCTGATTTTATCTACAACATCCTCCCCTGCTCCGGCACGGGTAAGTGAAAACCGAAGCTTTGCCGGTTCGAACGGCTCGGTCGTCCCATCAATTTTTGAAACCAGCACAGTCATTACTAGTTACTTGCCTCAACAACAGAGAAGGCAGCCGCTTCGTTATTGATTTTAACGCTGTCTAAAATAGGCTTATGTACTTCCTGCGTGGAAGAATAGGTAACTGAAAAAGGAACCGACACAAAATGTGTACTATTGTCACAGCCTCCTATGGGCCGTGTGATGGTAAATATAAGTCGAAGACGTGCCGGAGCGCCATTGGAAGCAGTAATCCCGCTTAAGAAGTCATCGCAACTGGGAATATTCATAGCCCCACTGTACATCTCGATGCCGTGTACCGATGCGTGAAATATAGAAACCGGTCTTTGTGCCAGGAAAGAGCCGTCAAGCGTTGAGTGCTGTAGAGTCGCGGCGGTATGCTGGGGAATTTTGAAAGATGAAACCGCCCACCATGCCACAAGGATAATAAATAAGAAGATAATGATAGAGAACGCACTCGTCTCTTTTGACATACAAGAAGTATACGTTGTTATTTCAAAACAAGTGTCGACTTATCAACAACACCGCCGCCTACACATCGCTTTGCCTTGTATAAAACAAGAGATTGTCCTAGTGGTACATAGTGCGGCTCGTGCAAAAATACTCGAGTTTCGTTATTCGCGCACTCTACAGTAGCCTTGATAAGTTTTTGGCGATACCTATAGCGAGCGAGATATTCTCCGTTTATAACCTCGCCTATCCAATTTACAGACTGCAGCGTACAAGCCGTTTGGGAAACATTTTTAGGAAATTGGTTTTCTGACACGGTTATAGTGTTGTTTGCAATATTTTTAGCTATAACAAACATGGGCGCTTGCGCTACGCCGCTTTCGCCTTCTATAGTAAAGCCGTGACGCTGCCCCAGGGTATAGAGCACAGCTCCATCGTGCACGCCTAGTTCTTGCCCATCTTTGGACAACACAATCCCCGACTTAGGTAGCAGTTCATGCGTTAACATGTCGTGCATAGAAATGTCACCTAAAAAACAAAGGCCTTGACTGTCTTTTCGTGTAGCGTTCGGTAACCCAAATTTTTTAGCCAATATTCGCACCTCGGGCTTACGTATATTCCCAACAGGAAATAATGTACGAGATAGTTGTTCTTTTCCAATCATCCACAAAAAGTAGCTTTGGTCTTTGTTTGCATCTTGCCCCATGTATAATTCAACTCCTCCCTGTGTAAGCTTTTTTGTTTGGGCATAATGACCGGTTGCAATGAGGTCGGCGCCTTGTTTCATGGCATATGCAAAAAAAAGCCCGAACTTAATTTCACGATTACAAAGTGTATCAGGGTTCGGCGTATTACCGAATGCAAATTCTGCAATAGTGTGTGCAAAAACTTTGTCCTTATATTCTTTTGAAAGATCAATCTCTTTAAACGGTATCTTGAGGTGTGCAGCAACACGCATAGCGTCTTGTCGGTCGGTGACCGCAGGGCACGGGTACGCCGGCAGTACGATGCGTATAAAGACGCCGGTTACGTCAAAGCCCGCACGCTTCAGTAGGGCAGCTGAAACGGCAGAGTCGACTCCGCCGGAAAGTCCGACAAAGACTTTCTTTTGAGATTTTGTTTTAAAGCCAAACATTATTTAAGGTATCGTCTTTGATTTGCCAATTGTTCGGCGTAGGTGGCGCTGTAGTGAAAATTCCCGTTGAGGTCTGACAAGTAAAATACGAATTTTGTCGGGACAGGAGTCACTGCAGCAAGTATAGAATCTATACTAGGGTTTGTGATTGGTCCAGGCGGTAGCCCCTTATGTGTATAGGTATTATAAGGCGACTCTACCTTAAGGTCGGTGTGGGTCAACTGCAGAGAGTTTTTACCAATAATATAAGGAAACACCGCGTCAACTTGCAGCGGCATGCTCACTTCGAGGCGTCTCCACAAAATACCCGCTATCACTTGCCTGCTTTTTGTATCGTTCGCCTCTTTTTCCAAAAGGGACGCCATGGTCACTACATCAGTAATCGGTTTACCAAAATTCAAAATGGCTGTCGTTATTTTTGGTTCGCTAATTTTACGCTTAAAGTTCGACTCCATAGTCGAAATAAGTACGACCGGGTCTTGCCCGGGTAAAAAGAAGTACGTGTCAGGGAACAAGTAGCCTTCTTTTGTCTGTGCCGCGTTTAAAAATGCCTGCTTGTCAAAGTCAGGAATTTTTTTTGCAAAAATCTCAGCCATCTGGAATGTGCTGATGCCTTCGGGAATAGTCACTTTAATAGGGGTAAGTTCAAAATTGCCATGCGCTAGACGGCGCGCAACAGTGACCGCCGACTGCGGGCCAGGGAAAAAATATTCGCCAGGAACAACGGTTATTTCAGCACCAAAAACTTTAGCCAAATAACTAAATATCTTAGTTGAGCGTATAAGATGCTTGCTTTTAAGGTTTTCGGCAACAGAATCAATAGTTTCGTCTTTGCTAATTTTTACAAGCGTGGGGCCGGGATAATTATTGGGTGCGGCTACGGTAATATAAAAAATAAGGAAACAAAGCACCCCGAACAAAAACGCGGTTGGCAGCAAACGGTCATACATGCGCCAGGAGCGGCACCATTCATCACATACATTTGCAGTTCGAGTTATATGTATTCGGGCACGCTTGTGCAGAGGTGTAGGGTCTTGTGTAGGCATATAAAGTATTATAAACCAGTTGGCAGATTGACCGGAGCCTCCGAGCGACGCGATGGTACGCGGTTGAGGCCTGGCGTCTGTACAATCGAGCTTGGGAAGTGCCAAAGA
>JAYVXZ010000076.1:0-5278 GCA_043784715.1 Candidatus Adlerbacteria bacterium | reverse complement strand
CAGCATGCAGGTACAAGCGGTCGTTAACCTTCTTCAGGCGTTTGGTGCAGACCAGTCGACAATTGCAAATGTGCAGGCTTCGCTTACCGGGCAAGTGGGCACGACAACATCGGTTACGCAGACCGCAACCACGACGAGCGATGGTACGGTTCTTCAATTCTCTGTCCGCCTGCGCCCAGGCATGAGCGGCGAAGATGTAAGGCATCTGCAAGAGATACTAGCTTCTGATTCGGATATCTTTTCCCAAGACACCGTAACCGGATTCTTCGGACCAAAAACTGAAGATGCACTTAAACATTTCCAGAAGCGTTTTGGCATCGACCCAGTTGGTACCGTTGGTCCTAAAACAATGGAGAAGCTCAATGAGCTGCTCGACGAGCACCATATCCATGGTGACGAGGATATTAACGACCACGAGTTCGGCGACCTTGGAGATAAAAATGACGACGGTCAGAATGACAACGACACTATGCACTCAACTTCCACGTCTACCACTACTGGCGAGATGCACCGCGGACGCGATGGGCACGGTGGCGATCGCTAAATAATCAAGAGGTTTCCTAAAAGGAATAAATACAAAAAACGCACCACATCGGTGCGTTTTTTGTATTAGATTTTATTGCGCATGCGAACAACCTCGAGTTTTTTTGTGCTACTATTTAATAATCTAATTATAATTAGTTGTACATAACAAAACATATGAGGTTTTATAGTCATTCTCGGTTCGTGTACGGTGTTGCAAGTGCGGTAACGGCCCTTTCTTTGTTTGGAGGTGCGTCTTTTGCGCAAGCCTCCTCTCTTACCAGTAGTCAGGTACAAGCGGTCGTCAACCTTCTCCAGGCTTTTGGAGCAAACCAGACGACCATTACCGATGTGCAAGTAGCGCTCACGAGTCAGGCAGCAGTACCAATGACGAATCATGATATTCAGCCAACAAATAGCTCGAATTCTGGGAGTGTGACTGAAACCTCCCACAGTACTAACGATGGTGCGGTTACGCACACAACAACCACGACTACGCAAAACGGTGTTACACAAACATCAGATACCACAAGCAATGGCGACGTTGTTCAAATCACGGGAGGCTTGCACGCTGGTATGAGCGGTGAGAACGTGAAGCGTTTGCAAGAAGTTTTATCTTCTGACTCAGACATCTTTGCAAAAGATAATGTGACGGGATTCTTCGGACCTAAAACGCAAGAAGCTTTGAAACATTTCCAGACACACTTTGGTATCGATCCTGCGGGAGTGGTTGGACCAAAAACTATGGATAAGATCAACGAACTCCTTGACGAGCATAATATTCAAGAAGGTGACACAATTTCTGCTGATGAGTTTGGTAATCTTGGGGACCTCCACGACTCAGTTGTAAATTAAGTAACACTAGAAAATTCTTTCCGGTTGGAAAGTAGCAAAAAAAACGCACCAACTGGTGCATTTTTTGCATAGATAGTGACAAAATTATATAACTCTGGTATGACTATATTTCATTAATTGTATAAGCTGGAATCTGAAATATGAAGCATTCATTCGGGGCTGTTGTACTATTTATTGCATTTTTTGCCCTAAGCACGACTCTAGTGCATGCAGCACCTCCTGCGAATTTTCAAACGACCCAGATTATCGGTAGTGGCCTGACCGGCCCAACGGGCTTCGATATTGCCCCAGATGGCCGTATTTTCATCCTCCAGCGCACGGGCGAGGTAATGGTCTACAAGAACAACGCCCTTCTTGCCCAGCCATTCGTCGTTTTACCTTCGGCTGCCAGCGGAGACCGCGGCCTCATTGGTATCGCCTTTGACCCGGACTACTACATCAACCACTACGTCTACTTCTATTACACAGGTACTGACCTTTTTAACCACCTGGTACGTTTTGACGCGAGTGCTGACACAGCAACCGGCCCAGCAACCGTTTTGTTCGAGACGAATGTACCCTCCAACCAGCTCCATGTGGGCGGCACTATTCGCTTTGGCAAGGACGGCAAGATGTATCTGTCGGTCGGGGACAATGGTACAGCACTCAATTCCCAAGACCTTAGTAACCCATTTGGCAAGATTTTGCGATTCAATAAGGACGGCTCGATTCCAGCCGACAATCCGTTTTATGGACAGGCTGGTAAGTACGGCGCCATTTGGGCGTATGGACTACGTAACCCATTTCGGTTTCAATTTGATAGTGCGACCGGCCGTATATTTGAAGGTGATGTCGGACAAGCTACATGGGAAGAACTCAACTTGATTACGAAGGGTGCAGACTATGGCTGGCCCAACTGCGAAGGTATGTGTAATACACCCGGTATGGTGAATCCAATTTATACCTATAACCACAACGGTTCGAGTGCGGCGGTGGTTGGCGGGCCGGTGTACCATGGTGCGCAATTTCCTGCCGCATACGACGGAAGTCTCTTCTTTGGTGACTACGCGCTCGGCTTTATTAAACGCTTGACGCTTGACGCAAATGGCGCAATGACCGGTCTTGTCGACTTTGATACCAGTGCAGGTAGCGTTGTCGACATGAAAGAAGCGTCCGACGGTTCGTTGTACTATATTACATTCATACCCGGCCGCCTGTACCGCGTGACTTACTCGCTGACCACCCAAGTGCCAAAAGCGAATGCGACTGCAGATGTTACAAAAGGTCTTGACCCACTCACGGTGCATTTTTCGAGCGCTGGTAGCTCTGACCCAGCAGGCCAGCCGATAACGTACCAATGGAATTTCGGCGATGGGACCTCTTCTACTACGCCAAACCCCACTAAACAGTATGTAAACAAGGGTACGTATACCGTCGAGCTGACGGTAAGCAACGGTACGAATACGGCACAGGCAGTGCCTATTCTTATTCAAGTTGGTACGCCTCCGGTCATTACCATAGGCTCGCCGACTGACGGTTCGCACTACAACGCGGGTGATGTTATTAACTACAGTTTTTCCGGGGTTGATGGGGGTGGGCTCGACCTAAGTGACGGCGCGTTTACGACCGAAGTGGTATTTCATCACCAGATACATATACACCCATTCCTAGGGCCACTGGCCGGAAATAAAACGGGTCAGTTTACTATCCCAACGACCGGAGAGTCTTCGCCGGATACGTGGTACGAGCTGCGTTTTACTGCTACCGACACCAATGGTCTATCGACTACTAAGTCGGTTAGTATCTATCCGAACGAAGTGAATACTTCGTACGCGACAAGTCCGGCTGGTTTACAAATCCTGCTCGACGATCAGCCGGTCACGACACCCTACGGCGAAAAACAAGTAGTAGGATTCCAGCGCAAGGTGAGCACTCCGATTTCCCAAGTGAATGGCACAAAAGCGTACGCGCTGGACTCTTGGTCCGATGGGGGAGCTTCTGCACACATGGTTACTATTCCTGCTCACGATATCTCACTTACAGGCACTTTCCACGAAGTGCCAGGTTTTGCTGCGCAGTATTGGAACACCCCTGGGGCAGGAAGCGCACCTTCTATCCCTACTATCGCGCCCACTCTCTCGCGAACTGACGCAGCTATTAACTTTGATTGGAGCGGGAATTCGCCCGATCCAATCATCAACAGTAACCACTTCGTGGCTCGTTGGATAGAGACTGACACCTACGCTGGGGGCACCTACCGCTATACCGCAACTGCCGATGACGGTGTACGCGTGTATGTCGACAACCAATTAATTATCGATAAGTGGATTGACCAAGGTGCGACTACCTACACGGCAGATATCGCACTTGCTGCAGGAAACCATACGGTGCAGATGGATTATTATCAAAACACTGGTAATGCAGTGGCAAAACTTTCGTGGTTTCTTGTTTCATCTACACCACCGCCGCCAACCACCACACTCCTGGGCGGTATGAACCTCAGTGGCTATTGCGGCAGTATCGGACAAACTGGTGCTTCACTCAGTAGTACTACCTGGACCTGTCTTCCTTCCACAACACCTATCAACATGACCAAGGCATGCATCTGGCAGTACAACGACTCAAATGCTACCGCGGTGCAAACTGACCCAAACAACCCTTACACTTGGGCATGCTACACCACCACTTCGACCCCTCCTCCACCCCCATCGCCGGTAGCTGGCTATGCTGCTCAATACTGGAACGCCGGCACGGGCGCGCAGCCAATCTTCCCAACAACGGTCCCTACACTATCTCGCACCGACACCGATATCAACTTCGACTGGGGCGCAGGCTCGCCTGACCCAAGCATTAATGTTGACCACTTCATGGCTCGTTGGACGCAAACGCTCAACTACGACGCCGCAACCTATCGCTTTACCGCTACCGCAGACGATGGTGTGCGCGTGTACGTCGACAACGTACTTCTCATAGACAAATGGCTCGACCAAGGTGCGACGACATACACGGCAGACAAAGTCATGACGGCTGGCAGTCATACCGTTAAGATTGAATATTATGAGAACGCAGGGGGAGCGGTCGCGAAGTACTCGACGCTTAAACTCTAAAAATCGAGTGCTACAATAGGGCCACATCGAAAAGCGTCAGAAAAAAGGCGTTGAAGCGTTTGCGCTGACTGTGACACGCTGGGTTGGGTCGCTCCACTCGATTCTTATACACACGTGCATATTTACACTGAGCTTTGCTGCAGTGTGGTTTGGCGTACTCCCGTTTGACCGCATGCTCCTGGTACTTACAACGGTTCTGTCGCTTGAAGCGATTTACCTTTCCATCTTTATCCAGATGATCATTAATCTTACAAGCGCTACCATTGAGGAAGTAGGCCAGAACATTGACGAAATTCAGGAAGATATAGACGAAATCCAAGAAGACGTTGGAGAAATCCAGGAAGATGTCGACGAACTCCAAGAGGACGTCGAGGAGATGACCGAAGAGGATAAAGCAGTTGAGGCGAAACATTTGGGGCAAGAGAAAACACTCCAGGAAATACGCGCTGGCTTGGAAAAACTCATGCTCGACATAGAGAAATTGCAAAAGCGTCAGTAGTGCGTTACCGTTATTCGTATGTCTGATAAAAAATTCGAACTCTCTCCCGCTGTCTCTATACTTATTGCCGGCGTTATTATTGCTGGGTCTATCATATTCGTTAATCAACACCCTTCAGGGCAAGCGCCAAATGTTGCTGCGGCAAATGCAGCAAATGCAGCGCCAACTAAACTCGACATACGTAAACCGTCCAGCAAGGACCATATTGTCGGCTCCGCTAATGCACCAATCGTCCTTGTTGAATACTCCGACTTCCAATGTCCATTCTGTACGATGATCTACCCATCCCTTAAAAATATTGTCTCAAACTCGAACG
>JAYVXZ010000075.1:0-5288 GCA_043784715.1 Candidatus Adlerbacteria bacterium | reverse complement strand
GGTGGTGAAGTCAGCACCGGAGAGGTAGCCGTTTTGAGAAGTGTTTGATTGTTGGATGGTGAAGGCGCCGGTTGAAGAGTTGTAGGCCAGGGGGGTTGCTGCAGAGAGACTGGTGGAAGAAATTTTGTTCTGGAAGGTTGACCAGTCACTGGAGGTAAGCACGCCGCGGTTTGTTGCAGAGGCTGATGGAAGGTTGAAGGTGATGGTGTTCCCTGCGCCGGTGATGGTGAAGTCGGTGCCGAGGGTCGAGGTGGCAATCGTTTGAGTTCCCCCTGTTTGAGTCTGCCCGGTTGGGCCTATAGCAGTAATACCCAAACCGTTTGTTGCAAGCGTGCCGCCAATAAGTGTCAGCCCGCTGCCAATAACAATAGGCTGCAAGTAGCCACCGGTGCCTGCTCCTACAAGCGTGCCGGAAATAATACCACTAACCGCTAATTGCCCAAAAACACCTGAGCCCAAGAATGTCGAGGTGCCTGTGCCGAAGATCGAAATCGTTCCGGTCGTCGTTGCTCCACCCGAGATAGTAATACCTCCCGCCTGTGTGCCGTTACCGATGGTAGTTGAGGCCAACAAAGAGCTCGAAGAAACTTTGTTAGTAAATGCAATCCAGTCAGCAGGGGTGAGTAATCCGCGAGCTGTCGCAGAGGCACTTGATAAATTGAAAATCAGAGTTTGTCCTACTCCGGTTATAGAAAAATCATTACCGAGCGATGATGTTGCAAAAGAAACTGCTCCACTCGTAACTTGCTGTCCATTGGGACCAATAGCAGTGATAGTTCCAACGCCTCCGCCACCACTTGTGAGACACGTACCATTTACTGCAAAACAGCCAGCACTAATATTGATGCCGTTGCCAGCTGTCGTCGTAGACATACCGAGCACCAGCGTACCGGAGAGCGTACCGCCGATAACGCTCAGGTAATCAAGAGCTGGAATGTCAGAAGCAGTGAGGCCTGATACACCATGGAGTGTCGCGTTGGAAATAGTGACGTTACTGAGCCTATCAATACGTTGAGACAAAGCAATTGAGTTAGTGATACCTCCAGATGAATATGGGGTTGGCGCGCTTGAGACGACAAGAGCAAAATCGCTTCGAATTCGATTGAGCTGCTGCTGAAGCTCTTCGAGCGTTACTCCTCTTGTCGACGTTGCTTCAAAATAGTTCTCAGTTATCGGATAGGTATTGTTGTACTGGATGGTCTGTCGAATAATTTTAGTCGGAGCAACCGCTACCGACTTTGAAATTGTTCGAACATTTTTCGAAGGTGCCTGAGCTGCAATAGCAACGAGAGCCGGTGTGACCACACTAGGCGCTTGCGGCACCTGCACAGACACAGTGGGGTGCGATCCAAAAAGCGACGAGAAGAAAGAACTAAAAAAACTTCCGACCGAAGCGGTTTGGTTTGGCCCGCCTGGTGCGTTAGTCACAGAATACGCAGCTGCACTAAAGAGTACCAACACCGCAAGTAACGAGACCGCTAGTTTAGACGAGATTCCTTTTTTGTTAAGCGCAACAATAGCCGACCCTTTAGGTCGCGCACTAATTACAATCGGTACAGGAAGTGCCGAAGGAGCTTCTGTTTCGACCGAGACAAGAGCCTCGTTAACGTAGTACACATGTGTCGACATAACCTGTCTCTCATGCGGTACGTTGTTTTTAGGAGTACCAAAAAAACTTTCAAGCGAAGAGTGCGTGACAAGCCATGAACGTCCCTTTAAAAATCCTTGCAGCTTGCACTGTCTGCAAAGCCGCGCAATATAGTCGTTCGTAACTTCATATATTTTTGCAGCGTCGTTTGAAGATATATACTCTTCCTGCGCAAGAATCTGCGGCGTATCACCCTTAGAAACTATATCTTTTCTCTTACCAAAAAAACACTCCAATGAGGATTGCTTTACGTACCACGAACGGCCTTTTAAAAATCCCTCAAGCTTCCCCTGGCGACACAGTCGAGCGACGTAGTCATTGGTAAGACGATATTGCTTTGCTGCATCATTCGATGAGACAAATTTTTCGTGTATTTGAGCCTGACGTTGTTCGTCCATTTAGTCTTATTTAAAGGGCTAGGTCGCCTAAACGACCAATGCAATTTCCCTATTAAAAAGAATACCATTGGGTTTAATTTTTATGTTTGAAAAATAGCCAAATATAAGCTAGAAAAGTCTTATACTCAATCCAAATTCCGTCGTAAGTAATTCAAATTAAAAAAATAACTGAAAATACAAAATACGTTAAAAATAAATTTTCTTTAAAATAGCTATATATTTGATACACGAGAAATATAGCTTTAAACGAGTAATGTTGTTAAATAAGACATTATCGTTTTGCCGAGATTCGTATATTCTTCAACATATTTTCTTATATGTAGATATTATTTTTTTAATTATTTTTTATTTAAAATATAAAAAGATATACACAGTTGAGCTTGAAGAAGACTAGACAGGTTTATAGAAAAAGAGCGTTTGGAGTTCCAAACGCTCTTTTTCTATTTTATTTTAAAGGTTATGCTGCTGTCCCCTGTTGATGCTCTGCAGTATTTTTTAGGCCGCAATTTTTCCATTTTTTCCCCGACCCACAAGGGCATGCATCGTTTCGTCCTAGCTCGCCTGTAGTCTCGTTTGAGGCACTTGAAAGCTCAATTGTGTTACTTGGTCCAGGTGCGCTCGCTTGGAGCGATGTAGCCTGTTCTACGGCCTGTGGCGAGAGTTGGTCTAGTATTGTAAATACTCTTTCAGCGAGGAGCATTTCCATATCCTTGTAGATGCGCGTTCCCTCTTTACGATACTCGGTTAAAGGGTCGCGTTGGCCATAGGCGCGCAGGTTCACCGAACCGCGCAGGTACTCCATTGACTCCAAGTGCTCTACCCAAAGCATATCGAGCGTCTGGAGTATCGCACTGCGCATAGAGGCCAAGAGAGGTTCGCGACCGAACTCTTGGGTTTTCTTGTCTAAGAGCTCTGTTGCAGCCGCATGCTCTCCGGCGAGCTCAAAGAGCACGCCTTCAACTTCGTTTAACGAGCCAATGAGTATCTTGTGGCGACGGTCATAGACAGCGCGACGTTGCTTGTCGAGAATATTATCGTATTCGAGCACATGCTTTCGAGCGTCAAAGTTAAAACCTTCGATCTTCGTCTGTGCGCTTTCAAGCGCACGGCTCACCATGGAGTTCTCTATCGGTTCGTCTTCGGGGATGCCGAAGCGGCCCATCAAATTTTTAAGATAGTCCGGCGCGAAGACACGCATAAGGCTGTCTTCGAGCGAGACGTAAAACTGCGTCTCCCCCGGGTCGCCTTGTCGGCCGGAGCGGCCGCGAAGCTGGTTGTCGATTCGGCGCGCTTCGTGGCGCTCGGTGCCAAGCACGAACAACCCGCCTAGTGCTTTAATTTCGTCTGACTCTTCAGGCTTCGCAAATGGGCCGCCAAGCTTAATGTCGACGCCGCGGCCGGCGATGTTAGTTGCGACAGTCACCATGCCACGCTTCCCTGCTTCGGCGATTATCTCGCCTTCGCGGTCGTGGTTCTTGGCGTTAAGTATTTCGTGCGGGATGCCTTCGCGCTTAAGGTAGGCCGAGAGGAGCTCGTTTTTCTCAATTGAGACAGTACCCACCAAGACCGGCTGACCCTTTTCGTGCAGCTCTTTGATACGGCGCGAGAGCGCTTTAAACTTCCCTGGCTCTGACTGGAAGATAAGGTCGTTGTGATCCAGTCGAGACACCGGGCGGTTGGTCGGCACCTCAACCACTTCGAGGCCATAGACTTTAAAGAACTCCTCCGACGAGGTCTTAGCGGTGCCCGTCATACCGGCGAGCTTGTCGTACAATTTAAAATAATTTTGGTACGTGATAGAGGCGTACGTGCGCGACTCCTTTTGGACCGCAACGTTTTCTTTCGCTTCGATTGCCTGGTGGAGCCCTTCGGACCAACGGCGGCCCGGCTGCATGTGGCCGGTCGACTCGTCGACGATTATTACCTCGCCATTTTTGACAACATATTCTTTATCTTTATTAAAAAGTGATTTTGCGCGCACTGCAGTTTCGAGGTGGTGTACGAACTTGATACCGCGCTCGGTATAAATATTCTCGACACCAAGGAGCTTCTCGGCGTGCTCAATGCCGGCGTCGGTCATTTGTATTGCCTTGAGCTTTTCATCGACTGTAAAGTCTACGTCGCGCGTGAGCTTAGCCGAGAGGTCGGCGAACTTGCGGTATAGGTCTTCGGACTCTGCGGTAGGCGCCGAAATAATGAGCGGTGTGCGTGCTTCGTCAATTAAAATTGAGTCGATTTCGTCGACGACTGCAAAGTAGTGGCCACGCTGCCTGAGCTCGCTTGTTTGGTATGAAATATTATCGCGCAAGTAGTCGAAGCCAAACTCAGAGTTAGTGCCGTAAGTAATATCTGCTTCGTAAGCGCGGGCGCGTGATACCGGGCGCAGGAATTCGTGGAAGACTTTAAAGCTCCCCACTTCGTCGCGTATTGCGTCAACGTCCGTATGCGCCGCGTCATATAAAAATGATGCATCATGGTTGATGATACCGACCGACATGCCGAGTGCGGCATATACCTGGCCCATCCACACGGCATCACGGCGTGCCAAATAGTCGTTGACGGTTATAACGTGTACACCTTTATTCATGAGTGCGTTTAAGTACACGGGCAGAGTCGCGACAAGCGTTTTACCTTCTCCTGTTTTCATCTCGGCTATGCCACGGTTGTGAAGCGTTATACCGCCTATCATCTGCACGTCAAAGTGACGCATCTTGAGTGTGCGCATGCTGGACTCGCGTACCGCTGCAAAGGCCTCGGGCAATACGTCTTCAAGAGACTCCCCCGCAGCAATGCGATTGCGCAGGCCGTGTGTCATTTTTAAGAGAGTATCGTCCGACAACGCCTGCATTTCAGGCTCCAGGGCGTTGATACGGTCTATAGTTTTGGCGTGCTGGCGAAAGGTTTTTTGGCCATCCCCTGCAAACAGTCCCGAAAGTTTGAACATTGCAAGATAGTACCACAAAAGACCCTCCTTCGCTAAAGCATTTGAGAGAGAAGCTACAGCGGGCAAAGAAAGGAAAATCCCCCTTCCACGGCTTGTGGGTGAGGGGGATTTTCCTTCCGAGAGGATTCATTGGCACCTTGCCAATGCCTAGGTGGAATTACCGCCTAGGGAAGAACCACGCTTTAGCGGCGTGCTTTCTTCTTTGCTACTTTCTTCTTTTTTGCTGCCATGTTAGGAGCGAAATTAATCGCCAAAGTTTGGTTGCACATCGTTCGACCGTATGCTCTGTTAGCCCTAG
>JAYVXZ010000074.1:0-5329 GCA_043784715.1 Candidatus Adlerbacteria bacterium | reverse complement strand
ATTTGGTGGGGGAGAAGAAACCTCTTCGAGAGGCAATACAAAACAAGCATCTTTTCTCTTTTTTGCTCTGGGGGCCGCCGGGGAGCGGTAAGACGACGCTTGCGCGCATCTATGCGAACGCGCTTGAGACAGACTTTTACGAGCTCTCGGCCGTAGACTCGGGCAAGGACGACATTAAGCGTGTGCTTTCGAAGGGGCAGATAAATTTTGTACAAAAACCAAAAGTACTTTTTATAGACGAAATACACCGCTTTAACAAAGCGCAGCAGGACTTCCTTTTGCCGTTCGTCGAGCGGGGAGAGTTAACGCTTATAGGAGCTACGACCGAGAACCCGTCTTTTGAAGTTATACCGGCGCTCCTTTCGCGATGCCGCGTGTTCGTGCTGAATGAATTGATGCCTGAAGATATGGAGAAAATTTTGAAGCGCACAAAAATGAAGGTCCCGAAAGATGCGCGAGAGTGGCTGACAGAAATGGCTGGGGGTGACGCGCGTCAAGCTATTACCGTGTTGGAAAATACGCAGCAGCTGTATGGAAAGATAACACTCGAGACGCTTAAAGAAACCGTGCAGTCCAAACATCTACGCTATGACAAAAAAGGTGAAGAGCACTACAACACGATCTCCGCTTTCATTAAGTCGATGCGAGCGAGCCAGGGGGACGCCGCGCTCTACTACTTGGCTCGTATGGTTGATGCCGGCGAGGATCCCCTTTTTATTGCAAGGCGTATGGTCATCTTCGCTAGCGAAGACATCGGCCTTGCGGTCCCAACCGCGCTCGTGGTTGCTAATGAAGTCTTTCGAGCCTGCGAGGTCATAGGCTACCCCGAGTGCCAAATTAACCTAGCGCACGGCGTCGCCTATTTGGCTGAATGCAAAAAAAGCCGCAACTCCCACGACGCCTACTTCGAAGCGCTCGAAGATGTTAAAAAACTTGGCAACCTGCCAATACCCATGAACATACGCAACGCCCCCACTAAACTTATGAAAGACATAGGCTACGGCAAACATTACACCAAGTACACCGCCGAGTCCTACTTGCCCGAAAAAATAAAAGGAAAGAAGTACTTACAGTAGGTATAGGCTAAGACCTAAGAGCTAAAACTGCGAGCAGAAAACTGAAAAACTATTAGCACTATTTGCGTGCACTTGTTTTACGATTACATTGTCCACAAATTTCGCATATGCGAAAAAAGTGAACGATGTGGAATTGGTATACATACGTTGAACTTAAACTTATATGTAGTATAAAAATAGAATATAAATAGAAACCACCCCGTCGCAACTTGGCGAGCAGGGTGGGTAGTGTGGGTGCCGACTCGAAAATCAGCGGTCACGCGGTTCGGTCTTCCATTCGCGCTCAGCGGCACAGACTGCGAACATGAGTCCGGCTGTCGGCGAGAGGATAGCTACCATCATCCAGTGTGCCAGGTCGAGCGCGCAGGGAATCGCTACCAAAGCAGCCGATATAATCGAGCTCAGGAGGAATGCCCCAAAGCTTGACTTCCATGCGCAGGAACCTATATTCTGGATTGCCTTCCGATACTTGTACAGCTTTGGATAAGCGAACCACATGAGTCCACCTGCGAATGCGGGCAGGATGACAAACTTCCATACGTCTGGCTGGCTCAGGTATAGCATGATCATGTCCATGTTCAGACTCCTTCAGTTGCGTTCATTGTGAAGTCGATAGCCTATGACGAGCAATGGTCCGTAGCCAAGCGCGATCGGTGTCGCGGTCAGCCACAAAAGATGACCGGTGTAGAACATCGGTATCAAATTTCCAACAAGGAAGATGGTTCCTTTGTACTCGATCATCCGCCACCATCTTGAGAATATTTCATCTACATGCAGTTTATGCGTATATGCCAGCAAGAAGGTCAAACTGACGAATCCGCAACCTGCGAGTAATCCTGCATAGAAAATAATCATCCAATAGACTTGTGTGTCGTTCATCATGCCGTTTGCCTTTCGTTTGCGCTTTAAACGCGTTGTTGAATGCCCTTGTTAGGGCGCACCTGGTACTATTATAACAGAATATAGGTTATTGTCAAACACAACAATAGTAACTAATTTTTCTATCGTTAACATGCATACAAAAATGCAGAACTAATAATAGCTATGCGAAATAAAGACATGTGCGGTAAATATTACATGCAAGTAGCGCAGGAAAGGAAAGGAATGATAGAATATCTTCTATGGAAACCGAAACAATCGTGCTTGGCGGCGGCTGCTTTTGGTGCACCGAAGCGGTCTTTACAATGCTCAAAGGGGTAGTGTCCGTTGAGCCTGGCTACGCGGGGGGTCACACCCCTAACCCCAGCTACGAAGATGTGACCGGCGGTAACTCTGGACACATTGAAGTCATTAAAATTGAGTATCATCCGGAGGAGTTGGCCTTCGAAGAAATTTTGCATGTCTTCTTTGAGACGCACGACCCGACTACACCCAACCGACAAGGCAACGACATTGGGCCGCAATATCAGTCGGCTATTTTTTACACGACTGAAAGGCAAAAGGAAAAAGCCGAGCACTATATCAATGTGCTTTCAAAAGGCGCGTATGATAAACCAATAGTGACCAAAATTTTGCCGCTTGAGACGTTTTACATCGCAGAGGACTATCACAAGAATTATTATGCTAAAAACAGTTCAGCAGGCTACTGCCAGCTGGTTATTACGCCTAAGGTAGAAAAGGTAGAGGTGAAGTTCGGACATTTACTCAAATGAGCACTCCGATTACACAGGAAAAAATATATCTTGCACCATTTTATGTAATTGCGGCGACTTTTATCGGGCTTGGAGATGTTTTGTACCTTGCCTATTATCAGTATCTCAATTTGGTCCCTTCGTGCGCGATAGGCGGCTGTGAAATAGTGTTGTCGAGCATGTATTCAAAATTTATGGGTGTGCCGTTGTCCTACATAGGGCTTGTATATTATGGCTACATGCTCTGTTTGGCCGCACTGTTGGCGTTTGAGCCTGAGTCGCGCGCGCTTCGGCTGGCTGCACTAGCGTACAGTGGCATTGGCTTTATGCTTTCGTTGTACTTTATTTTATATATTCAATTGTCTGTCATACACGCGTTATGTTTGTACTGTGCAGTTTCGGCACTGACAACTGCAACACTTTTTAGTTTGTCGGTGTGGCATTTCCGTTCGACTCAATCTATCTAGTTGCGTACCCAACTGTATATCTTCCAAAGTAAGAAGAAGAATGCAATTGCTATCGCGGGATAGAATATCCCAATATTACCTAAGAAATAGACCAGTGACGCGCACAGGTAGAGCACGAAGGTGGTGAGTATGAGCCAAAGCGTGTTTGTGGTGCCGCTTGGTGCGGTCGCAGCCTTTGATATTTCTTTTTTAGACCACTCCGAACCCTGGTCCAAACTTTTAGCTCTTTCCTTTCGAAAGGTATCGACCGAAAAGAAAGTAGGCGCGAGTGCATCTGCAAAAGCGGGCGACACGCGGCCGATGGTGTTAAGTATAGGGGCAGAGGAGTCCACAGGGCTTGCTTTTGCTTTTTCTGTCTTGGGTTTAATTGACAAGGGGTCTATGCCGGTTGCTCGTGGACTAGATGAGGCGCCGTTGACGTAAAAAGTTGCCTCCTGGCTCTCGGCCGGTTTACCGTCGGAAGTTACTAGAGCAGCGGTAATTTTGTATTCGCCTGCGCTCGGCTTCCATGGGACAGATAGGGTGGAAGCGTGTCCAGGCTCCAGCGACACGGGCACGCTGCCAATAAGCTCCTTCTCGTCGCTAAAGCGCAATTCACCATTAAAATAGGTTGGCTTGTCGTCGGTTACCACTGCATATATAAAAACAGTCTGACCTTCATACACGGCCGACTGAGACAAAAACAAAGACTGCTTCGCAAAACCAGCCGCCTGCGTCAGGAGTGGCACGCAAAACAGCAACATACTCACAGTAAGGAGTTTTCTCATACTTACTAGTATATTCTGCATGCTACCATATCCTATATGCAGCTGTGGAAGAAAGTGAAAAATCATTTTACTCCAAGCGTCGAAAATGCGTACCGTCCACCCGCACTCGGTCGCGCGTCACTCATCTTTTTTTTGGGGCTAACGTTGGCAGTTGAAGGCTTTTTAGCGGCCGGTTTAGTGGCACGCGAATCCGACGGTACATTCCTATCCGCCGTTATAACAAGCGATATAATCAATCTAACCAATACTGAAAGACGTCACTCACAGCTTGGTCAATTGCGCGAAGACTCCAAGCTCGATGCAGCGGCTCAAGCGAAAGCTTCGGACATGGCGGCGAGAGGATATTTTGCACACGTGAGCCCCGACGGCACACTGCCGTGGTTGTGGATAACTACCTCCGGGTATAGCTATTTATATGCCGGAGAGAATCTCGCAGTTCGCTTTTCGGAATCAAAAGATGTGGTTAACGCGTGGATGGCTTCGCCGTCGCATCGTGCAAATATTTTAAAACCACTGTACTCAGACATCGGTGTTGGTATCGCAAATGGCATCTACAAGGGGCAGCCGGCGACCTTTGTTGTGCAATATTTCGCTTCTTCAAAAACGCCCCCGCCTGACCTACAAAATGCAGCCTCCTTACCATATGCGCAGTGGACAAGTTCTTTTGTACAGACGGCAGGGCGGGAAACGACGAAATTTCTAACAAATCCTAATAAAATAAACTGGATTCTGGGCGGCATAGCGACACTGCTGCTGCTGCTAGTTGGAATAGCCTTCGTATTTCATATGGACCTGCCCGCGCACGACATGTTGCTGGGTGGCGTTATAGTCGCTGCTGTTGCACTATTGTGCCTTGGCGCAAATGTGCACTTTCTTGTTACTCAGACGACGCAAACGGCGACTGTGATAGATTCGAATGATTCTTGGGATAGTCAATTTTCAACGAGTGCAACACAATAGTTTTTCATAAGTCGCTTGCCCATATTTGTATAAATCGTTACTATAGACTACATGTCTACTACTCAAAGGACGTCCGGCATAGCCGTCGTCGCAGCACTTGTTATTGTCGCTATCTTCTTTATATTTAAAAATCCTTTTACTACACCGGGCGTACCGCCGACCGCAGCAGCTGCCCCCAATACTGCCGGGTTAGTCGTGCAAGACGAAGAAGTTGGAAGTGGTGTTGCTGCCCAAGCAGGTGACCGAGTTACGGTGCACTACACGGGCAAACTCCAAAGCGGCACGGTATTTGACTCTTCAATCGGCAAGACTCCAATTCAATTTGTACTTGGCGCAGGTAAAGTAATTCCCGGCTGGGAACAAGGCCTTCAAGGTATGAAAGTGGGAGGTAAACGACTTTTGATAATCCCTCCCGGCTTGGCTTACGG
>JAYVXZ010000073.1:0-5655 GCA_043784715.1 Candidatus Adlerbacteria bacterium | reverse complement strand
TTTGAGGTGCAGCTGCCGAGCTCTGCTATAGGGTACGAGATAGTTGTGGCGCTAGCAGTAGCGGTGGTCTGAGCTGATGCAACGCCTGCAAATAGAAGCGCCGAGCCAATAAGAAGTCCAAATGTAGTTTTTTGCATACGGTTATTTAAAAGGGTTAAGTTGTAAATCTTTCAGCGGGTTGTTTGGAGTTGCGTCCTGCACTCCCTCGGTTTTTTGTACTTCTACAGGCTTAGAATTTTCCAAAGCTTGGTGCTCTTCGAGTGTTTGCCATGTGCCGACAAAATAGCCGACGCATGTGCCAATAAGTAGGCCTATCGTGAGCCCAATAAGCACGTGTGCGTACGTGTTCGAGGTGTTCTCCATCTATGCATTGTATGCCTCTTTAGACGGGTCGTAGGCGCTCGGTGTTGATAACAATGTATTTGTATATATAGTAGAGCGATGTTGATGCGCCGGAATCGAATACAATATCTAAAATTGCGCGAGTCTGCGCGAACGCTCGTTAAAGCCCGTCTCTCCCATTATAACGATCACTATCAAGTCCCATTGCGCAAAATATTTATCAAAAATCATAAGTCTCGTTGGGGGAGTTGTAGCGAAAAGGGGAATCTAAACTTTAATTACAAAATAGTTTTGCTTCCGCCGGAATTGGCGGACTATATAATTGTGCACGAGCTGTGCCACCTCAAAGAGTTTAACCACTCGCCAAAGTTTTGGGCACAAATGGCAGAGACGCTGCCTAACCATAAAGCACTACGCCAGCAGCTACGCAAAGTAGAACAAAAAAAAGAGCCGCCCAAACTAGTGTGGCGGCTTACGTGGAAATAAAGTCAACCAATTTGCTCTTCATGTTGCATCTGCTAGTCTTAGCTTCTCATTAGTCATCTCACCTACACTATATGGACCTCAATAAAGTACCAAAGCAGTTTTGCGAAAACGTTGTTATAGGGCTCTCTCAGGAGTTGTTTGTTATGGGCATGCTCAACGGCGAAGGCGGGTCGTTTTTTGCTTTGACTCCGCAACACATGAAGCGCCTGTCGCAATACCTCACCCATCAAGTAGCCGAGTATGAAAAGAATTTTGGCACCATTAACGCGCAGTGGTCGCCGTTCGTTCAAAGCCCTATCCAAACTAAGGACCTTATGGGACCTAAAAAGGACGAAGAGTCTGACGAAGAAGCGGTGTAGAAAATAAAATACACGCCGCGTGGGCGTGTATGGGAGCAAGTTGTACTAAGAGATGAGCCCCTCACCTGACTCTGGTTTCTTTTCTTCGGGCTGAGGATGTAAGCTTGTAGTAAGTGCGCGTAGATATTCTAGCCCTTTTTGCGTCAGTCGCCACTGCACTACTGTACTATTTCCTCCAACATGTGTTACGTTTTCCCGGTTTCTGCTGAAGACAAAGTCGCGCTTTGTAAGGCAGGTGAGCGTTTCCTCAACCGTTTTCAGCGGGGCACTGTATGTCAAATGTTTTTCACTATAGGCTTCGACAAAGGCGAGTGCAGCTTTGACTCTTTTAAGAAAGGGAAGCTGCGTTACTTTTTTCAGCACCCCTCGTACAAACGGTACTAAAGCATTTTTGCCCAGTGTTTTGCCGCGGGCACGCCATTCGGATGGCAACTCATCGCAAATATCTTTGACAGACTTCCACTGGGCTTTTCGCAAAGTTTTGAGCACGTCTATCGCAAGTGCAGATATTTTCTCCCTCATGCAGGTACTCCATTTCCAGGTCTCTATCAATGACGCTACTGTGAAGGGGTAGTGGTGTCAATTATGACACTTGCGTGTAAGGATTTTCATCGCATACAAAAGCTGGCATATTTGAGACTTTCGTTGTATAAAAAAGCCTGAGGTCCATCCTTTTTTGACAAGGACGCTAGTATGCCAAATGAAATAAAGGATAATGCTTCGGCGTACGCTGGAGAGACTTTGTGGGTTTTTAAACCCGATACGGAAGAGCCTTTTGGTATTCGTCTTGGTCGGGTAAGGCCCGGAAGCAACGAACCAACACTCGTGTATATTTTGAGCGGTAGCAAACTCCGTATTACGCTACCGACAAATTTATGCACTTGGTTTGGCGGGCAGGAGACCCTTGAAGTAAGGTATATCGAAGCGACTGGTGGCGAAGGTCCGCTCTTTAGTATTGATGGGATGGTGTTTAGTCCGCTTACCTTTGAGAATGCACCTATGGTGTTTGTACCTACCTCCGAGCATTACAACATTCTCATGTTTCCTCCACAAAATTAAAATCCGAAGCCGAGGTAACACACTCAAAGTCATTGATCCATATTCTTATTTCGATTGGTCCGGTAGATATGCCGGGCTTTTTTTATACTGTAGCTTGACTGTGGTAATAATGAGTGGTATATAAAATAAGGACAGTTGGAAAGGAAACACGCATGTTCAGTTGTGGAATCATAGAATCACTGAAGTTATTACCGGGGGCAACGAACGATAACACCTCAGGTATACTCAGTGTACCAGCCTGTGATACGCCTGTGTATGTTCCTCCTCTCGTTAGATGCATGGGATTTCCTGGCATGCCGAGAAACTTATTCTCGAGGTACACACCATAATTTCGTTGTCGCATTGTAGACCGTTGCCATCGTGGCAGGGTCTTTTCTTTTTTCAAAAATAATTCCCAATATTCTATCCACACAAATTTGTGTATCTTATGTATATCTTCATAAAACAAGTGCTATATTTATACACATGAACAAGGCATTGACGTACAAACAGCAGCGCGTGCTCGACGCTGTGAAGAGTTATTTAGAAGTAACGACCATTTCGCCAACCTTAGAGCAGTTGCGAACCAAGCTGGGCTTTGCATCGCTGAGGACCATAGTGCAATACTTAGACATCCTCGAAAGTAAAGGCTACATCGTGCGCCATCGAGGCTTTAAGAGAAACATCGAACTGCGCAACGCAGACGGCGCGTGGGGAACAGTGTCTATCCCGGTCATTGCAAACGTTGGCTGCGATGACCTGTCGGTTTTCGCACAAGAGAAATGCGACGAATATATTGAGGTCGACAAAAAGATAGTCGACGAAGAAGACGGCGGTATCGTAGCAGTGCGCGCAATAGGCGACTCTATGAACGACGCGGGCATCAACACGGGCGACTATGTGCTCATTCGCTTTACCAACGATGCACAAAACGGCGACCGAGTCGCGGCAATCGTCAACGACATGGTGACCGTCAAAAGGCTCGAGCGCCGTGACGGTATGACCATCCTTTGGCCAGAGTCCAAAGACCCAAAGTTCAAACCGATAATATTGCGCGAAGACTTTAAAATTGCCGGCAAAGTGTTGTGCGTCATCCCGGCACCGCAAACCGAAATGACCGAAGTCGTGCCGCTGGAGGAATATATGTAACCCGCCTTCACTAAAGTTACTGCGGGCGAAGAAAGAAAAGGCCAGCGAGAAGTCGCTGGCTTTTTTGCACAAAATTTTGCAAATGCGGAAACGCTATTCGGTCGCGACGTAGAATGGCTTTGCGGTACAATGAATTGGTACCAAGCCCGCATAGAGTTTTTTCACCATAGTAACGCCGCTTTCGTGGAGCGTGTAGTGCACTAGGCAAGTAAAGGTTTTCCCCGCATCTTCCGGAAGCATAAACTGGCAGCCTCCAACCTCCACAACGCCGCAACGAGCTTCAAAAACTTTCCTTGTGGTAACCGTTATAGGTAGTCTGCCTAGACGCATCCTAGTCTCGAATTCGAGTTTGTTGAACATAAGGGTTTTCCCTTCATTTTTACCCCGCGGAGAGTCCAAAGCGAGAACCTCCAGAGTTGACTGTACGCTTTAATGTCGCGCTGTCAAATTCGAGTAAAACAAAGAAAAGAAAAAAGGCGGTCATGCATGTTTGCATGAACCGCCAAAGCGTAAGATTGATGTAAGTGTGTGTCCGAAGGTCTCAGAAGTTCTGATTGACCGGTTGACGAACGGTTTGGTTGTTGCTATTGCCATCGTTCGCGCCGACTGCACTTACGTTCGGATTGGCAACGCCGGTAGCATTTCCTCCGGTGCCAGTACCGCCATTTGCGACCGGATTACCGCCAGTACCGCCACGGCCACCTTGACCGCCTACGCCCCCAAGACCACCAGCTCCACCGAGGCCACCGTTTCCAGTACCACCCGCTGAGTTGGCGACCGGATTACCTCCGGTGCTTCCTGCAACATTGGTCGGTGCGGAAGCGTTGACCTGCGAATGGTCATCGATACGCGTCTGTGCCGGCCGTAGAGCTGCGCCGAAGCCGACGAGTGCCGCACCGTTGATAACCGGAGCCGCGACTAGCGATATGGGGCCAGCACCGGTTGCGTTGGCTTTGTCGGCAGGTATGCAGTCCGATTCGTTTGCATTGCAGTATTCGAACATAGCCATCTTGACGCTCAGCCAAGGGTTAGTGCTGTCTCCAACTGCCATACGATAGTGCGGGCCTTTGAACTGTTCGCCTTCAGCACGAGTCATGGTGACTGAATTGCCGCAGGCCGCGAGAGTAAGAACGGCGGACAGAAGTGCAAAACGAAATTTCATTTTCAGATTCCTTATCGTCGTTTTAGTTTTTCGGCGGTACAAGTTGTCGAAAGCCGGCAACGGGGACTTCCTCGACGGTCGCAGGGTGCCCCATGGTGGAGCAGCCGATGCAGTTATCGACGATATATGTCACCACGGGTTCGCTCGCGGGTGCCAGAGCGACCGCGTGCGTCTCGACTGGTTCAAGGTTGCCGCAGTCCATCGACATGAGCGGTGTGCCCCGATAAACGATGAGCATCTCGCCAGCTCGGCAAGCGCGCCGGAATGGGCCGAAGCGGTGATCTCTCGAATTCCAGCCGGAGGTGAGGTTGAGGTCGGGGTAGTGCTTCTTGCAGTCTTCGATAACAACCTCTGGGCCAGTGTGAAAGGCGACCATTGAATCGTAGTTTGAAAACGTACGATGTATGTTCGCGCCAACCCATTGGTTGTAACCGGCCAAGAGCTCGTCGTGGCTCATGTTCGTTCGCCCATTAAGGGCATCACGCACTTGAGCCAGTGTTGTAATATCCGGCCGATAGCCGTATGTGTTGTCGAGCTTTTGTGTAGCAGCTTGTGTGGGTTGGGTAAAAATACCCCAACCAATAGCCAGAATCGCCCAAAAAGCGACTCTTGTTTTGTGCCTCATTCCTGAGACCTCCTCTTTGTTTGTGTCCGGACAAGGACAAGATGAGAAGTGCGTCCGTTCGGGATACTACATAAGATTTGCATAAATGTCAAGCTTATGGTTAAACATTACCTCAAACGTGGTAAAAGTTTTTTCTGTTCCTGTGTGATATGACAAAATATTTTTAAAGAGCAAGCGCGACGGGTGAGGCCGGTAAAGGTATAATGGGAGCATGAACAAAGCTCGGCTGGAGGCATTTAGCGACGGCGTTTTTGCTATAGTCATCACACTCCTTATTTTGAATGTGAAAGAGCCCCACCTTATAGCCCCCGTTACCGATGCTGCACTATGGGAGCAAATTGGGCTCTTGTTGCCTTCAATTATTATTTATGCAGTAACATTTGCTGTTATTTCAGTGCTTTGGATAAACCACCACTTCCTTTTTCATTCGTTTGCAAAAGCCGTTAATCGACAACTCAATCTCCTCAACCTGCTGTACCTTATGTTCGTCGTGC
>JAYVXZ010000072.1:0-5991 GCA_043784715.1 Candidatus Adlerbacteria bacterium | reverse complement strand
CGGTCATAGCTCCAGTGGCTCCGCTTTGCTGCAGCATGACAGAAAGATTTTCGTTTGTGGTTGTTGCATGTACTACGCCGCTCCAGTGAATCGACGAGTCCGTAGCTCCAGTCGTATTGTCTATGTAGCCTTGTTTAAAGTCGCCGCCCGGCACCAGGATACCGTTAAGCATCACGCGGCCGCGCGGACTTTCGTTCGCAACCGCACCGTTTGCAGGAATATTTACAAACACCATATAATCGCCCGCGGACGCAAGCGTTACGGTGGATGAGGCGGTAGAATTGTTGTGGGTATATATTGAGTCTTTTCGGCCTATGATTGTATCGTCATACCACACCATCGTTGAGGCGGCAGCTGGGTTTATGTTGGTGCCATTGGTCGTCGTCGTTCCAATGGCAAAATATATATTTTGGCTAGTACTTATATACTCGGCATACATGCTCGCCTGCGTGCCGACAGAAATCGTATCTCGTGCAGTCGTAATGTTGTGTACATAACTTTCGATATAATCCCCTGCCTTAAGATTGCGCAACAACACGTTGATATGGCTTGAGGACTCGTTAACCGAACTAATCGTTCGAATGAACGAGCGGCCAACACCGACGTTTTGCTTCGCGCCATTGACGCGCACATCTGCTTCGAGCACGGTTCGGGTACCGGTTACGTCTGCACGCTCAGTCGGTACCGTGACCGCAACGAGATAATCTCCCGCCACGTTCACCACAAGCTGGGAATTATTCGTCGAGGTTGAGTGCGAATAGTACGTCGTGTCGTAGTCATCGGAAAGATTCCATGCTAGCGCGTATGCAGTCGTACTGCTAAGGTTTGCACTGTTTGTTGTGGCATTACCGCCGAGCCACGCCACACCAGTTGCTATTGAAGTGGCGTCCGACGCAATCTTCCAAGTGTTAGGTTCTTTAAACACAACTCCTGTATCGTTCTTGAATTGCAGTGGCCCAAGCAGATACATGTACGGGCTCACCTCTGGCGCTTTAAAAGTGTAGGTCAAATCTTTAACAGTCGTGCCGTTCATCTCAACTTTCCACGTGATGTAAATGACGCCGTCGGCACTCGTGACTACTCCGCCTTGCGTATCACCGAGCGTAAACCCTTCCGGCAGAGTTTCTATGACCGAGCCCGAAAAGCCTTGCTTACCGCCAAGGGTCAGGTGCATTTTGTACGCAGATTGCGGGAAGATACGAGTCGGGCCATCGCGCGTCACAACGTACGGTGCGCTTTTTTGACCTGAAAATGTTTGTGTGATACTTGTGACAATATTGCCATTGTCATCGAGTCTGGAGAGCACTGCTGTGTACGCGCCTTCCGCCTGAACCGGATAGTCGGCAACAAAATCTGGCAGCGTCGTGATGTTATTGTGACCACAACCCCCACCGCTCACAACCGGTACGTCGCTCGACGCACCGCTTGGGTCTGTCACCGAGAGCGCGAGTTGCGCATCACACATCGTGTCGCCCGTGTCGGTCAGAGCGGCAATTGAAAGGTGCGCGGTTGCCCCCGGCTCGTAAGACGACTTGTCCGAGTTCATCGCGAGTACGCCCCAGTAAAAACTGACCGTGTCTTGGTACGCGGTACTATTTTCGTCCATCGAAAGGTCAAGCGAATATTTGCCGGGGCGAAAATCGCGCGGCTGCTTTTGCAGCTGCAGCGTCCATTCGTTGTTTGTGCCATACTCGATGTCGACCGGCAAATGTTCGACTTCGCCTTTTGCATGGCGCAACCGAGCACCCTCCACCTTATATGCAACTTTGCGCGCAAGCAAAAAATCTTTGACGCGGGTAAAGAAGTCGCGCTGCGTTTTGAATTTAAAATGGAACTTCGGTAGCTCGTCAACGTTAAAGTCAGACTTGTCTGAAACTTGCTCGTTTATATTGTCCGCGCGCGGCTTCACTTTTTTTACTTTACTCTGCGCCGCTAAGTAATTTTCGTCTCGCACATGCAGTGAGTCGACTGAGCCAAAATAGTTGTCACCCTTTGCTGAAAATACAAAACGCCGAGCATCGCTGTCTGGCGTATTAAGCGTTACTTTAAAATACAAAGTCTGCCCGGGTAAGATATGAAATGTTTTGGAAGTTGCATAGGCAGAAATATAACCGGGCGGTAAACTTTTTTCAACGTCGCTGTCAGGACGCGGCGCGGGTGTTATGTCGACCGGCACCCAAGCACTTATATAGCTGGTGCTCGTTGAAACGCCAACGGGCACGCCTTGCACCAAACAATTGTCTTTTGATTGATTGAGCGAAACGCAGGCATAGCTTTCAGATGTGGCGGAGCAAGTATATTGCTGACTGCTCGAAGCTTGCTTCCACCCGTCTTGGCAAAAATAGGTGAGGTCGCTTAGTTTCGTTGTTGCCGCCTCTTTGGGCACATTGCGCAAATATTGCGATAGGTCATCGACCGACCCTTTGCCGCCTGGAAACGACACATACAAGCGCATCGTGTCGGCATCTTTTTTAGTGTTCTTTATACTGGTATACACCACCGTCGAAGAGGCTCCAACGCGATACGTGGACTTATCCACTCTGACTCCAAGCGTATTGCTGAGCGAATCAACATACGGGAATGGTATAGTTTCGCCCGTGTTAAGAATGAGCACGTTCGGGTCAGCGGCACCCTTTGCAAGATCAAACGAGACATTTTGAGGAGCATCATTCGGGTCCCCAACATTTCCTGCAAGCACGTCTTGGATTTGCTCTACATACACCGCGTCTACCCACACCGAGTCAACGTATAGTTGCACCGGCCCATTACCCTCACCCGGCTCATATTCAAACACGACACGCACATCGCTGAGGTCATTCCATGAAGTAATGCCGTCTAGTGTTTGCGTAAAGTAGCCGCCGTTTGTTGCATTTGAAATTTCCTGGTTCAAATATATTTCCCCCGCACTCTTCCAATGTCCATTATGGAAATACCGCACCGAGAGCTTGCCGTCGAGTGTACCCACATCTTGTGCAAGTTGTGCAAACGAAAACTTAAGCTCGGCTTTTGTAAACTCTTTGTCTTTTAAAGTACCCGCAACGGCAAACCCTTTGAATTCCAAAATGTGACACGCAGCATTAAGCACGGTGCAGGTAGCAACAGACAATGCACTGGGACCGCTCTCGGGAGCTGGTGCCGGCGAAACACTTGGGTTGGTCTGTGGAGTAGGAGTATGTACCTGCGTTGTCGTAGAGATATTCGTATCGCCCCCGGTGGTTGTGGCAAGCACTTTTGGCAGTAACGTCGAGAACACCGACGACCCAAACGCTGTAAGCCCCGCAGCGAGTGCCGGCAGTATTTCGGTTTGTCGGCTTGTTGTGGTGGCTTTTGAATCACTAGGCGGTGGCGTGCTCGGTGTTGGCCCAGGTGGTGACGAGGAACTAAAAGCAGGTGCAGGAATAGGAAGAAATGCAGGAGCAGGTAATGACTCCCGCACAGGAGTGGGCGTTGGAGGAATTACTACCGCTGGCTCAGGCGTTGTCGTTGAGGAGGGCGTCGCAGGTGTTTGGAAAAGCGGCGGCGCTGGAATGGGTTCAGTAGAACTAGCCGAGGGTGTAGATATTGTCGAAGTACTATTCGCATTTGCACTTGGTACATTGAGGGGCGCAACTACCGGGGTGACTAACACTCCTCCTCCACTTCCGCCGGCTGGGCGCTTGAAGATAGAGGACGAGGCAATATATAGATACGCAGAATTACTTTGTGAAAAACTTGCGTACGGCGCTTGAGCTGACAACTCTTGCGAGAGCGCATTCTCGCCGGTATTCCAACCCGTAGCACTTACGTCTGTAGGGAAAATATGCGCCCGTTTATTTTGCCTGAACGCTGAAACAAATCCGCTCGTCGCCCACAAGACATACGCGACACCGACTATCGCTAAAAGCCCAATGACACTCGTTGGCCATCCTTTTTTTTTCTTGGGTCTATGGGGCAAGGGCATGTACTTTGAACGCGCATAATAAGCCGCACATACGCGGTGGCGCTCACTCATTCATTCTATCATCACAATCGCCTTATTTTTGTACCTCTACTGTGTAGAATGTAGCTTGTAAACAAAAGGTAAATGAGTAAAATCTCTACTCGTTTCCTACCCCTGATTTCGGACCATCTTTTTGAGATCTTCAATACTCGTATCAACCAGCTCTTCGGAGATGTCCAGCACTTCCTTAATGTTCTCCAAAAGATCTCGTTCTTCCGCGGTTAACTGGGGTTTTGGGTCAAAATCATTGATTATTTGCTCAAATTCTTCTCGCATTGCCGAGAACATACGGTCGTTTTTGTCGCGGACCTCAACCACAGCTTGGAGTAATTTCTCCTTTTCTTTTGCCACACCCTTGCGGGTACGCATATTCCCGGTGATTAACCCTCCGATAATCAACGCAAACAATATCAGCAAATATCCCTCAATCCCAAAGCCTGGAGAAGTGGCTACGGCGGCCTCTTCAGCTTTTGTGGCAGTTTTTGGCTTTATCACCGCAGGAAGAGTCAGCTCCTTGACTACCTCGGTTACATTCCCCGCTTTATCAATTGCACGCACCTTTACCTTCTGCAAACCGCCACCTTGCGGCGGTACTGGGAATGTCCCGTCAGTGACATCTTTTGCGTTTATAGATATGATCGAAGAAGTGCCTATAATAAGTTCGTACCTGTCCATTCCTGAAAGCAGGTCATCGGTCTTAAATGCCAGCTTTTGGGGGCCTCCTGCAGTGCCCGGCTCTTGGAGCTTTATTTCAAACGTGACAGGCGGCACGGTGTCGACCTGTATTTTAAATTTCCCTACTTCACCCCAGCCAAAATCATTTTTTCCTTGTACATAAAAATAGGAAATCCCGTCTTTAATGCTAGTGACCCGTTGCGTGGTAGTGGCGCCACCTTTAAGAGTGTCTTTAGGAGTTTGATTGTCTTTATCCGACAAAAGCGTCCGCACCGCAGTTACGTCGGAAGTGAGGACCCAAGAAAACTGCACCGTAGTCGTACTTGCCCAAGAGTCCGGCTTAGAGAACAAGGGTGACGCGATAATAGGCGCAATAGGAGTTGCGCCGTCGCCCGGTACACTATCTGCATTTTGTGTGTCCGCTGCAGGGGCAGGTGCAGGAGGCGGGTCAGGTTTAGGCACTGGTTTGGGCGCAGCAGCAGCTACCATGAATGATGTGCCATTGCCATTTTTGTACACGTCTGTTCCTTTCCCGTCCGCCGCCAGCACAGAGCCTTTTGTAAACGACACGGTAGTCGAACCAACCGCTTTAGCTTTAAATACAATGGTCAATATTTTCCCGGTCGTACTAAATGCGGTTGGCGTACCGCCACTGTAGGAAAGCAAACCGGCAGCATTATCGAATGTCGGGTCTGCGGTCCATAAAGAAAACACTGATCCCTCTTTGGAAATACTATCAACCGACAGTAGTTTGCTGTCATAGCCAATAGTACCGTCTGAGGCGTTAACATTGTCGCTCCCAGGATCAAGCATGACCTTTAACGAGACTTTATCCCCAACGCCTATAGAGGAACTCGACGGAGATAGATTCAGATCAGCAGCGAAAGAGCGGCTCGGGATCGCAAAAAGAAATACTATAAAAAAGAGTACGAAGAGAGCCGCACCTTTTTGCCAGGTACAAAGAACGTCCATACAGCAATTGTATCGGCTAACCTATCTTTTTGAAACTGCGAGGAGTGGAGAAGCGCGGTAAAATACTGCTATTTTACTTCAGTAATTTGTATTTTAATGCCTTTACTGTCAGCAGCTTTCAAAGGCAGCAGGAGCATGAGTACTCCTTCGCGCATTTTAGCTTCGGTCTTTTCGGCATCAACCTCTGCAGGAAGGATTATCTGGCGGTAAAATGTACCCCACGAACATTCTTCGAGTACGTTTTGTTTTTCTTTACCGTCGAGGTCTGGGTGTTGAAAATGTTCTCCGCCCGGGCGCGTGCGTTGGCCTTTGATAGTTACCGTATCGCCGTCGCCGTCAATTGACACAGTAAAATCAGTTATCGA
>JAYVXZ010000071.1:0-6016 GCA_043784715.1 Candidatus Adlerbacteria bacterium | reverse complement strand
ATATTGCGCATGCCCGACACTATACAACACCTCTTACATTTCGCAACTGTCTCGCTTGCTTTTTTGCGCTACAAAAATGGTGTTAAAATCTCCGCTCCTGTTTTGGTGACCAAGATCGTTTGTTCAAAATGGGCGGCGCGGGAGCCGTCGCGGGTGACGTAGGTCCACTGGTCTTCCAGTAAACTTATCCTCCCCTTTCCTTCGGCAAATATTGGCTCTAACGCAAGCACGTAGCCTTCGACAATTTTCTCGCCTTCGCCCACTTTGCCGACGTTTGATATAAAAGGCTTCTCGTGGACCGTCTTGCCGAGCGCGTGACCGCCGAGCTCTTCGACAACATTGAAGCCATATCGCTTGGCGACTGCCTCGACTGCGGCACCTATGTCGCCAATATAACCGCCGACTTTGACTGCCGAAATTCCTGCAGCGAGCGATTCGCGCGTTGCGTCCATAAGCTTCTGACCCTTTGCGTCCGCTTTGTCGTGGCCAGCCCCCACAAACTGTGTGCGCGCTGAGTCCACGAAGTAGCCGTTGTAGGACAGCCCAAGGTCGAGTGACACTATGTCGCCGTCTTTGAGCACATGTTCCTCTGATGGGATACCGTGCACGACTTCGTCATTGACCGAGATACACAAAGCGGCCGGAAATGGGAATTTTGCGCCAGATGGCTTGTAGTTGAGAAACGCCGGTATAGCGCCTTCATCGCGTATCATTTTCTCAGCGGCCAGGTCGAGCGCGGCAGTGGTGACGCCAGACTTCACAAGCAACATGAGGTCGCGCAAAACTTCGGCAAGGATCTTCCCGGCGTGTCTAAGCTCTGCTATTTCGTGTTCGGTTTTGGCTATCATATATGCAGTTTTGTCCCTATAAAATGTTTCCCTTCAAGTACATCCTGTAAATTCTTGACGTCTTTGCCGATAACAGCAACCTCTATCCCGCTCTGCTGCGCTTCCCGTGCGGCATGGGGGTCAAACGGCGTATGGAGCCCGGGCGACCATTCTTTAGGTATAAGGTCCTTAAATGCATCCCAGGTAAGATCTTCGAACGCTTTTGCGTCGGGGTACAGCGCAGGGTCTTTGTCGTACACATACGAGGTGTTCGTCATATTGATGACGTTTTTTATACCAGCTGCTTCAGCAAGCTCGATTGAGACGTAATCACTACTCCATCCGGGAGTAAAACCACCCGCAAACACCACAGGCGCCGTCACGTTCGTATATTCCTTTGCGTTCAATAGAACGTCCGGGTGAGAAATATCTTGCAACAACAGTCGCACGAGTTGGGCATTGTACCGGCAGGCATGTATGCCTATCCAGTCGAGGTCAGTGTCCGTCCCACCAAGCGACTTTAGAGCGCGTTGGTATTGTCGGGACACGTTCCCTCCGCCAACGACCACGATAAAGCGGCTCCCGCCTGCCACTTGCGCACGCAAAAGAGTTTGCATAGCACGAAGGAATTCCAAGTCGAGCGTTTGGTCCTCAAAAAGCAGCGAACCGCCGAACGATATGATGTAGTGTCCCGGTTTCTCTTCGTTGGTGGTCATGAAGATTACAAGAGTTCCAGCGCAGCTAATATGTCAGTGTGTACTTTTTCAATAGATTGTTCGCCGTTGATGTCGACGTAAGTATAGTGCGGATTGAACTTGAACCACTCGTCCACCAGCGCCGCTTCGTCGTGCGACCAGCGCAGACGCTCCTCTATTCCCTCTTCCGTATCATCTTCGCGCCCGCGGCCAGCCATGCGTTGTTTGGCCACTTGGTCTGAAAGCGCAATATGAAGCACGGTAACTTTCTTTCGGTCATAGAATTGGAGCGCCGAGTCGAGGTCGGGTATCTGCTCGACGGTGCGTGGGAATCCGTCCAATATTATATGCTCATCGCCATGCATGCCGCCGATAAGACGTGACGCGAAAAGCTGCGTTATGAGGAAGGTCGGGATAAGCTTGCCGGAGGAAATAAGCGGGCGGATGCGCTCTTGGGTATACCCTTCACCGGCAGCAAACGAACGTAGGTTGGTGCCGGCCGTAAAGTACAGCACTGAGCCGGGGTCCTTTTCGGTCAAATGGTCTTTTAATAGCTGCACTTGGGTCCCTTTGCCGCTGCCCTGGGGGCCCAGGAATATGACAGTTAGTTGATTCACAAAAGCATTGTAACGGACGCGCGCGCTCTACACAAATACAAAAAGATGCTACAGTGCGGCTTAATGAAAAAACATATTATAACCCTCTCCGGATACCCGGGAAGTGGCAAGTCTTCGACCGCCGACCGGCTTGCAGCTATTTTAGAATATAAAAGGTTTTCCTCCGGCGACTTCATGCGGGCTGTCGCCGCGAGCCGAGGACTTACCCTGGATGAGCTTGGCACCATAGCCGAAGATGACCGTAGTGTGGACGACGCGATAGATAACGAAATTAAAAAGGCGGGCGAAAAAGATAACCTGGTTATAGACTCTCGGCTTGCCTACAACTGGATACCCGATTCGTTTAAGGTGTACTTAAAACTCGACCCACATATTGCTGCAGCGCGTATTTTTGGACATATACAAGAGGTTGGTCGTGTCGGTCAAACTGCTGAAACGGTAGAAGATGTATACGAAAAAATGATTCTCCGCATCGAGAGCGAGAAAAAACGTTATCACGCGCTATACGAAATTGACTACACCAACGTCCAAAACTTCGACCTCGTCGTCGACACCGGCTCGCACACACTCGAAGAAGTCTCCCAAACAATTTTAACAGAGTACAAAAAGTGGATCGAAAACTAGTTTAGTATTCGCGAATCGAGAGCTGTGCGTCTATGCGGCGTGTGAGGTCGAGGATGACCGAGACGACGATGAGGAGTGCGGTACCACCCAGTGCGAGTGACTGTATGCCGCTTAAGGATTGCACGACAATTGGTAGGACGGCGATGACACCGAGGAAAAGTGCGCCCACGAAGGTGATGCGTGTGATGACTTTCGAGAGGTACTCGGTTGTCGAGTTACCTGGGCGCACGCCAGGGATAAAGGCACCATTCTTTTGTAAATTTTCGGAGATCTGGTGCGGGTCGAAGGTGACCGCTGTGTAGAAATAGGTAAAGAGGAATACGAGCAGGAAGTACATGATGCCGTAGAAGGTCAGGTTTTGCATAAAGCTCAGTACCGCCTGTGCTGCACGCGCAAGCCAGAGGTGCGAAGAGGTCGAGAAGAAGGTTGCCCCCATTTGTGGAATAAGCAGCAAAGATAGAGCGAAGATAATTGGGATAACGCCCGCTTGATTAAGGCGCAATGGCAAGTACGTCGAGGTGCCTCCGAAGAACTTCATACCGCGGACCTGCTTGGCGTAGGTCACAGGCACTGGACGCTCTGCTTCGGTGACAATAACAACGGCTGCAACGACCGCGACGGCAGCAACCAAAAAGGCAATATAAATTGGGAGCTGCGCTGCACTAAACGAAAAGAGCGCTTGCGAAACAGTGGTTGGGAGGCGCGCCACAATACCGGAGAAGATAAGAATTGAAATACCATTACCCAAGCCGAACTCGGAGATGAGCTCGCCGAGCCACATGAGCAACAGGGAACCGGCGGTAATGACGATCAGGTTCACGCCGAACTGGAAGTGGGTAAGATTTGGCAAAATACCCTGGCGCTCTAAGATAAGCAAAAAGCTGATGCCCTGCACAAACGCAATAGGAAGCGCCAACATACGGGTGTACTGGCTGAAGCGTGCTCGGCCCGCCTCGCCTTCCTCTTGATAGAGCTGCTTGAGGCGCGGCACCATCATGGTCAGGAGCTGAAGGATAATGCTTGCGGTGATATACGGCCCGACACCGAGCATCACGATAGAGAGGTTTGAAAGACCGCCGCCGGAGAAGAGGTTGAGTAGGCCAAAGAACTGATTGTTTGCCAAGAAAAGATGGAGCTGTGCCGCGTTGATGCCGGGAATCGGGATAACAGCAAGGAGACGGAATACTGCGAGCACCCCCAATACAAACAGGAGACGGTTTCGAAGCGCCTTATCTGAAAAAAGGAGGGCTATCTTTTGGGTAAACGAATTCACGGATTTATTTTCCTATACTACCACCGGCTTTCTCTATTTTCTCTTTTGCACTGTTGGATATCACACATCCTGCGATGGTAAGTGAAAGAGTCAGGTCGCCGTCGCCCAAAATTTTAACGGTTGGGACGGTACCTTTTCGTCCACGAACAAGGCCGCGCTCCAAAAGTACCTTTGGATTGACGGTGTCACCCGAAGTAAACATGCGCTCTAGTGAGGCTAGGTTAACGACACTTGGCTTGTTTTGAATGCTAATGAGACCGCCGATGCCGCGTCCGCGCAGCTTTGGGAGCTTTTTAAGCTTCTCGCGGATGTCAGGACGGATAGAGTGTCCTGCGCGAGCCTTCTGACCCTTGGTGCCGCGACCAGAGGTCTTACCGCGAATACCACCGCGACCGACGCGCTTTTGCGGCTTATTAACTGTTTTTCGTTTTAGTTCGTGGAGTTGCATAAGTATAAAATCAAAGTTTACGCCTTAAGTGTTTTGAGTGCTTCGATAGCTGCGCGTGCGTTGTTGAGGCCGTTCTTGCTGCCGGAATGGAGCTTGGCTGCGACATTGGTGATACCAGCGAGCTCGAGGACCGGACGCACCGACGAACCTGCGATAAGGCCACGGCGAGGCGCTGGCATCATCGAGACGAGTGCAGCGCAATACTTGGCAGAAACTTCGTGCGCAATCGAGGAGTCCTTCGTGAGTGCGACCGTTATCATGTGCTTTTTTGCGTCGCGCACTGCCTTGTCGATTGCAAGCGTGGTGTCCCCGGCTTTTCCAAGACCCACACCAACTTTGCCTTTTTTGTTACCGATGATGATAGCTACCGAAAAAGAGAAGCGGCGACCTCCGGCGACCACACGCGCCACACGGCGAATGTTGATCATCTTCTGGTCGAACTCGCTTTTCGCACGCGGAGGGCGAGGGCCGCGTCGGTCCCCGCCTGGGCGGCCGCCTGCACCGCCGCGTCGGTCGCCTCCACTGCGTGAGCGAGGGGCGCGACGAGGGTCAGAAGGAGCTCCAGCGAGTGCTAGAGCGGGAGCTGCTGGTGTTGTGATTGTTGTTTCAGTATCTGCCATATAGTTTAAAATTTGAGCCCTTCTTCGCGTGCTGCTGCAGCCAACTGTGCAACTCGGCCAGTATACCTGAAGCCACCTCGGTCGAACACCACTTCAGTAATGCCTGCAACTTTAGCTTTTTTTGCTAAATCGACACCGAGCGACTTTGCGCCGTCCATCTTCTTGGTGCCCTTAGCAAGTGACTGGGTGCTGCCGGCGATAAGTGTTTTACCAGCAGTGTCATCAATAATTTGCGCGTGCAGGTACTTATTGGACTTGTAAATTGCCAAACGAGGTCGCGTTGCAGAACCCGATACGCGTGAGCGGATTCGGTTGTGACGGCGAGCGCGAGACTGTTGTTTTGCAATACTTTTATTCATATATGTTATGCGGCCTTCTTACCCTGCTTGCGGCGAATAACTTCACCGTCATAGCGGATACCCTTACCTTTGTACGGCTCCGGCTTTTTGTGTGCGCGAACGTTTGCAGCGAATTGCCCTACAACTTCCTTGTCGAATCCGGAGATAGTAAGCGCGTTACGCTCTGCTACTACAGTCAACCCTTCCGGGATAGTCATACGAACTGGGTGTGAAAAACCGAGCGCTAAGTTGAGTGTCTTGCCGGCAACATCCCACTTAAAGCCAACTCCTTCGACAATAAGTTTTTTGGAAAATCCGACCGTAACACCTTCCATCATGTTGCGAACGTGTGAAGCAAATGTACCGACAAGTGCTTGAGCTTCCTTAGCAGATGACTTTTTAGAAACCTGGACGCCGTCTGGGCCTACCTCGACCGAGATGTGACGGTGAAGCGGCTTGGTAACCGTGCCTTTTGGGCCTTTTACAGCAATAAGACCGTTGGAAACACTGATTTCGGTTTGCTTGGGGACTGGAATTGGGCGCTTAGCGAGTCGTGACATATATATATATATAT
>JAYVXZ010000070.1:0-6039 GCA_043784715.1 Candidatus Adlerbacteria bacterium | reverse complement strand
TGCATTGGGCCTATACTTGGCACAGTCCTGCTTGTCGCGTCGACCTCGGCTACAGCACTGCAAGGGGCGCTGCTGCTTGGGGTATTCTCGCTTGGCCTTGGGCTTCCTTTTATACTCACCGCGCTACTACTAGACACGGCTGCCGTGCAGTTTTCGAGGTGGGGGAAGGCTATCACTGTATTTTCATCCGCAGGTGGCATCCTGCTAGTTGGGCTCGGTTTTTTAATTTTGTTCGGGATGATGGGTGAGACAGTAGCGTGGTCATACAGGATTTTTGAATATCTCGGCTACAATAAGCTCTATAATTATCTCTGAGAATTCAAGCAATTAGATTATATGATACTCAAAGTAGTGCTTCGACTTGTGGTATATGCGGCAGCTATTCTCGTCATTGCCAGACTCGTGCCGGGTATACATATCACGAGCTTTACGGCGGCTATTATTGTTGCTATTTTGTGGGCACTCATCAGTGTTACGCTTCGACCAATTTTGCTGCTGCTCACGCTCCCGATTAATTTCCTGAGCCTCGGATTATTTACGTTTGTTTTAAACGCGCTCTTGTTTTGGTTTGTAGCGCTCCTCGCACCTGGGTTCACGGTGTCCGGTTTTATACCCGCGCTTGAAGGATCAGTACTTCTCACGATAGTCGGCTGGATACTCCACGCGATGTTGTAAGCCTGTACTCCGGGCCGGATACGAGCTAGACTCACCTTACTATGGCTTTTGTAGATGAACTCACGGTAGCAGCACACGCCGGCAAGGGCGGGGACGGTGTCGTGCGTTGGCTCCATACCAAAGGAAAGGAGTTTTCCGGCCCCTCGGGCGGTAACGGCGGTAACGGCGGCGACCTCTACATTCGCGGCGTGCGCGACATTAATCTCCTTTCTCGCTATCGCGGAGAGAAGAAGTTTTCGGCTGGCGACGGCGCGCCTGGAGGGAATCGCCTTAAAACGGGCGCCGGCGGTGACGACTTTACGCTCGACTTGCCGGTAGGTTCTATCATATTCAACAACAACACCGGCGAAGACTTTGAATTGACGAAGGAAGGCGAAATAATACTTGTCCTCAAAGGTGGCCGCGGGGGTGCCGGCAATGCCGTCTTTAAATCCTCTGTAAATCGCTCTCCTGAGGAGTTTACACCAGGCGGTCGCGGCGAAGAGGGCGAGCTCCACATCGAGCTCCGGCTCATAGCAGATGCGGGGCTTATCGGCCTTCCAAACGCAGGTAAGTCGTCGCTCCTTAACGCACTTACCCGTGCAGAGGCAAAGGTTGGATCCTATGCGTTTACCACGCTCGACCCAAACCTCGGTGCGCTCTATGGGTTTGTTGTGGCGGACATCCCAGGACTCATTGAAGGGGCTTCAGAGGGCAAAGGCCTCGGATTTAAATTTCTTCGACATATTTCTCGAACCAAACTGCTTGTCCACTGTGTCTCGCTGGAAAGCGAAGACCCACTCGCCGACTACGAGACGGTCCGTAGCGAAATAGACTCATTCGAAGACGGCATACTTAAAGACAAAAAGGAGATGCTAGTGCTGACAAAGTCTGACATGCAAGACGAAAAAGAAACTAAAAAGATACTAGCCGCTTTTAAAAAGAAAAAGCTCACCCCAGAGCTCGTTACAATACTCGACGACGAATCAGTTAAAGAGTTTAGCGATAGAATTATCGCATCTTTGCGTGTACTATAGTCGCATATGAGCGACTACCGCCCAACCATCGGCCTTGAGATCCACGCGGAGCTTAAAACTAAGACAAAGATGTTTTGTTCGTGTCGAAACGACGCGGACGAGAAGGGCGCAAACAGCAATATTTGCCCTGTATGCATGGCGCACCCGGGCACCTTGCCGGTTATAAATAGAGACGCGGTCCATAAGGTACTCATGGTAGGCACGGCGCTTGGCTCGATCTTGGCTGATTACACCGAGTTTGACCGAAAGAACTACTTCTACCCGGATATCCCAAAGGGCTACCAGATAAGCCAGTACGCCTACCCGTTGGTAAAAGGAGGTTCCTTAAAAGGGATCGAGATAACCCGTATCCACCTCGAGGAGGACACCGCACGCTCCCAACATGAGGGTTCGACTAGTCTCGTAGACTACAACCGAGCCGGCCTGCCTCTTATGGAGCTAGTCACCGAACCGGTTATACATGACGCCGAGACAGCAGGAGCATTTGCTCGAGAACTTCAGCTAGTATTGCGCTATTTGGGCGCTGCAGAGGCAAATATGGAGAAAGGTGAGATGCGCGTCGAGGCGAACATCTCGGTGTCTAAAACCGATACGTTTGGTACCAAAGTTGAGGTAAAAAACCTTAACTCCTTTAGGTCCGTGGAGCGCGCTATCGCCTACGAAATAGAGCGTCAAATCAAAGCACTTGATGCCGGAGAGGTTATTGTGCAAGAAACGAGAGGGTGGGACGAGATAAAGCTCGCTACCTACTCGCAGCGCAAGAAGGAATCATCCGAAGACTACCGCTACTTCCCGGAGCCTGACCTGCCAAAATTGGTGATCTCAGAGATACTCGAATTTAATCAAGATGTGCTCAAAAAGGCCCTGCCAGTTTTGCCATGGGAAAGGCGAAATAACTATACAGGCTTAGTTAGATTGAGGGACGAGGACGCAGATTATTTTGTTCGCGAACCGCTGCTCGCTGACTTTTTTGATATGGCGCTAAAGCATGTCGTAGGTGCGCAAGGTGACCCCTCGGGGACCAAGTCAGCCAAACTTATTGCGAACTATATACTAAGTGATATTGCCGGGATGCGAGAAGCGGGAGAGCTGCCGGAAGATTGGCTCAGAGACGAAGGGAATGCACTGCGTATGGCGACCCTAATTAGTTTGATACAAAAAGGGCTTCTATCTTCGCGAGGCGCTAAAGACACTTTGGGGCTTATGTTTACCTCAAGTGACGAGCCGGAGACTATTGCAAACGCGCATGGGTTGATCCAAAAAAGCGACGAAGGATTCCTGAAAGAAATAGTATCTAAAGTAGTTGAAGCGAATCCCGCTGTAGCGGCAGAGTACAAAGCAGGGAAGGAAGCTGCTATGCAGTTTTTGGTAGGACAAGGTATGAAGCTGTCCAAAGGTGCAGCAAACCCCGGAATACTTCGCCAGCATCTGACAGAGGCGTTAAAATAATTTACGTAAAGACAAAGGTGTTACTTCTCCCACACGGCGTAGTATATCGTAGCGGGATTTTACGTCAGAGACTAAACAATTGCTCGCAATTGTACGTACGAGATGTATAATAATCGTTATGGACGAACTAGATATCTCGGGAAAACGCTATATATCGTCGAAACGCGCGGCGAAAGAAAATCGTTACCACGTAGACTATATTGGCCAGCTCATACGAGCCGGTAAAATAACAGGGTCTAAAGTAGGCCGCACCTGGTATGTCGAGGCAGAATCTCTCGATACCTACCTTGGACTGGACCATATGCCAGACACTACGCCCATAGTTCCTCAAAACTACGTCGCCCCGGTCGTAGAAAAGACGATAGAGCCGGAGCCTACTGAAGCGCCGACTCGGGCTACCCCCCACACCTATGCACTTAGCGAAACAAACTCGTATACGTTGCGTATGTCTAAAATACCGGTGTCTGTAGAGCGTCCAGACCCGGAGTATCTAAAAGTTTCAAAAGGTGGACTGAGCTACCTCTCGGATGATGAGCCTCTCCAATCCCCAACCGCTAGAAGTGAGCATAAAATTGAGATTCATAAGCAAGTAGTTCATCCAACAGCATCGCTTGATGAGGTAGATCATCCGGCACAAGTAGCAATAAGCCATTTCCAAGCTCCAAAGCAGCCCTACAAGGCTCCTAGAGAAGGGTACTCCGAAAGCACAAGCAAACTACTGCTCTATGTAGCTGGTTTTGTGGGTATCATAGCTTTTGTTGGGGCTATAGGGGTCTCATATTATCTCCAATTTGATACAGTAGTTGAAGCAGCAAACGTCTACTCCACCGTTCATTTCTAAAAGTAGTAAATAAATAATAGCTCTATAAATATAGTTATTTCGGATACTATAGGCTTATTTTGTGTTAAGTAATTTTTAATTACTGGTAGTTTTATTTTGTGGATGATTAGTATTTTTTTATTGAAAATAATTGAACACAGGAGTGATAATTTAAAAGCGTCCAAGCGTTTTAAGTTGCTATGCACAACTTACTGTAAGTCTAGATATAACACTCAAGTTATAGTAAGTGTCTATTAGTAACTATTTATTTGTATGACTACTCACTTCCAAACACTTCATGGGGCTTATTCGGCATTTCAGGCAAACGTCTCTAGTGGGTTTAGGAAAGTGGTGGAACCTACGGCCGTTGCACGCGGCGTTTTGAGCGCGAATAGAGATACATCGTTCTGTGCAGTATATGCAGTGAAATAGATGCAAATATTTTGCGTTGAAAAAATAATGACAAACAAAACTAAATATAAAAAGTTTATACAAGCGCATAGCGGGTATGAATAATAATATGCCTTAGATTTCAATTTATATATTCATAAATTAGCTTTCGTAATGTTCAAAGAAGAGTTTTATATTGTTAACAATGTATCTCGGTTAACCGAGATACATTGTTAAATAAGGATATATCGGTTAATTACTTTTAGATTTTTATTGCGTCTATACTTTTTATCTGCTTTCTGGATAGAATTCACACATATATCGGTTTGAACCGTTTTAACGGTTCTATTTCTGCTAGGAATAATAAAATGAACAGTAAAAAGGTCTTTTGGATACATGCAGGGAGTTTTTTTTGGTATTTTTAAAATAAATAGTATTTTTATTATTCATTTTATCCACAGTTTTGCAGTATTTTTTATGCACGTATTGTTGCGTTTGAGCGTAAAATAATATGTAGCGATATGTACGAACTAACTGCACAAACAAAAGATTTTTCGGCAGCATGAATGCCTCTCATGAAATAATCTCCAGTGATGGTGAAGGGATGCTAAGCGCGCGCGCGGTAGCGCAGCGTTTAGACTGCGCCCCGGACTATGTAACTAAGTTGTGCCGCGAAGGAAAGCTCAGTGGCGTGCGACTCCGAAATGGTTGGTATGTAGAAGGAGCTTCTATCACTCGATTTGAAGCAGAGAGAGCTGCGGCAAAAATTGCGCGTTCTGAAGAGCTTGCAGAGCAAAGACGCTTAGAGAGCGAAGCTTTTCAGCACCTACATACGCCGGTTAAAATTGCGCTTACTAAAAGTTTTGTTTCTCTAGCAGGAAAGCATGTACTTGTTGCTGCACTAGGGATGTCGTTATTTTTTGGGGCGGTAGTATTTGCCGCTACATCAGTTGCTCCGAGCGCATCTCGTATTCTTTCAAGCGGTTCAGCGCAAGCTGCAGCAGCATTGACTCAAGTGCAGTCGCCATTTTTTAGCCAGCCGTATACGCTTTCATTTTCTGGTATAGGGCAGTTCATAGCTGGATTGTTTGGATCAAAAACGTCGAACGTTGCATATCAGCAAAATATTCCTGCACCAGCACCTATCCCGGCTCCGATGCCTGTTGCGGTTGTACCGACACCGAAGCCCGCTGTAAAACCTGTAGCTACTCCTATGTATGTACCGCCGGCTCCGACGCCTCGCGTGTCTCCTGCGCCTATCGCGAAAACTACCTCAGCCTCTAAGCAAATAATAAATAATTACAATACGTATCCGGTCATCGAGCGTGTGGTCATGATGTCGGCGACGAGCACTGCGAATGGTGTGACTATCGACATGCTAAACCAGAAGCTTAACCAACTTCGAAGTGAGTTCCTGACATCTATGGCCGGCATGTCCCAGCCTGTTGCGAACAACTATGCTTTTTCGCAGCGAATCGACCAGTTGAATCACGTTACTATTACTGACCTCGTAGTGCATGGCGTCACGGGGCTAACAGCAGCAGATATCGCAGGGCTAACGGTAATGGGTTCTGGAGCAACTCCTGCCGGCAACACCGGCCAATTGCAATTTAATACGGGTGGCGCGCTCGGTGCGACGTCTACTCTCTATTATGACAATGCGAACGGTCGGCTTGGTATCGGTACGTC
>JAYVXZ010000069.1:0-18372 GCA_043784715.1 Candidatus Adlerbacteria bacterium | reverse complement strand
AAAAGCTTTCGTCCTAACCGATAGACGATAGGGCCATTACGGCAAATATAGCCTAAACCCTAAAAAAATGCTATTTTCAAACGTGCCTGAGGTATCGAGAGGTGGCTGAGTGAAGGAAAGGAAACACTAATAAACATGGAGAGGTGGCTGAGTGGTCGAAGGCACCGGTTTCGAAAACCGGCATCCGGGAAACTGGATCGAGGGTTCAAATCCCTCCCTCTCCGCCTTTGTCACGCAGTAGCTCGACTTCTGCGTGACGCAGTTTGCAAGAAGACGAGCGAAGGCGGAAGCAAATTGAACGAAGTGAAATGTAAGAGAATATAGTCCTCTTTAATTGAGCATGGTCTTGTAGCTTATAAACAGTGCACTTAGCCTGAAGCCTTTACACCACAAAAGGCGTGCTATGCTACATGTGAATGGACACGAAGAGCACAGGAGTTGGTATAGTCCTTCTTGCACTACTTGCGACAATTTTAGGTATTGCGGTCTTTCCCGCTTTGCCGCCTGACATAGCATCACATTGGAATGGCGCCGGCCAAATTGACGGGTACCTGCCAAAGATATTAGGCATTTTCTTATACCCCATTATTTTGAGTGTCGTCTTTGGACTATGGTATGTGATACCGCACCTCGAGCCAATGCATAAAAACCTGAACGCTTTTCGGCATGCCTACAATGGTTTTTGGTTGGTCTTAGCAATTTTCTTCTTTTATCTCTTTGCGCTTACGATAGGCGCTAACGTTAGTTGGGAATTTGATTTTAGACAAGCTATTGCTCCAGCACTCGCGCTCGTTTTCGCAAGCGTTGCCGTATTACTTGAGCATTCCAGACGCAATTACCTTGTCGGCATACGTACCCCTTGGACATTGAGTAGCGACAAGGTATGGAAGCGCACAAACATACTTGGTTCAAAACTCTTCCTTATGTGCGCGGTATGGACGTTTGCCGGCGTAGTGTACCCCGACTATCTGATGTGGTATTTGGTCTTACCGCTCGTAGCAACTGTCTGCATTACGACAGTATTTTCATATATTGAATTTAAGCGAATATAAGCTGACAAATAGGCTTATTACGTTATAATGCCTCACATAGCGCGCGGTTAGCTCAGTTGGTAGAGCATCCCCTTGACGTGGGGAGGGCCGGGGGTTCGAGTCCCTCACCGCGCACCATGAAAGATATTGTGGTCGTGTATCACGGCAAGTGCCCTGACGGTTTTGGTGGTGCGTATGCCGCTTGGAAGAAGTTCGGCGATATGGCCAACTATATTCCTGCTCTACATGGCGCACCGGCGCCGAACCTTACTGGTAAAGAGGTGTATATGATCGACTTCAGCTACCCTCTGGACGTCCTTTTACATATAGAGAAAGAGGCAAAGCGGCTCGTCGTGCTCGACCACCACATGGGCGCTCGCGAGGCTGTAGAGAGCGTCAAAGAGCACGTGTTCAATAACGACCATTCCGGTAGTGGTATTGCGTGGAATTACTTCCACCCTGACACTTCGCTCCCTCGACTTTTGGCATATATAGAAGACAACGACCTTTGGCGGCACTCTCTGCCACATGGTAAAGAAGTTGCGGCTTATATTGGCACAATGCAGTTTGCGTTTGAATCTTTTGACACAGTAGTTAGAAAAGTTGAGACCGATGAAGGATTCAAACAAATAATCCAAAAAGGAAGCGCCTTTGCCGAATATTTCGAACATACCGTTTCGCATTTGCTCGAATATGCCGAGCTCGTGGTGCTCGACGAATATACGGTGTTTGCCGTCAACTCGCCTCGGTTGTTTCGCTCCGAGCTGGGCCATCGACTTGCCGAAAAACATGCGCCTTTTGCTATCGTGTGGTACGTGTCTGAAGGCAGATGGCATTTTTCGCTTCGAGGGGACGGCTCAGTCGACGTGAGCGAAATAGCGCGTCGTCGTGGCGGCAACGGGCACCACGATGCCGCCAGCTTTCGTTTGCCTCTGAATAAACCTTTGCCTTTTACTTTTTTGGCACAATCATGAGGGTTTTAGCCATTGAAACTTCCTGCGACGAAACCGGCATAGCAATTCTTGAAGGTGCAGAAAAAGAAGGAGTTTTTACCTTTGAAATTTTAGGCAACGCACTTCTCTCCCAAGCCGCACTTCACGCACCCTATGGCGGTGTGTTCCCAAGCCTTGCCAAGCGCGAACACGAAAAGAACTTGCCAGTCATGTTAGAGCAGGCATGTATAGAGGCCGCCAAAAATTTCTCAGAAAAAATAGTCTGGCCCGAAGGCCGTTCGCCTAGACGGCCGAGGGGTCCCAAAGACTTTTTTTCTGAGAAATTTTTGGCGGCCTTAGTCTCACAACTCGAACTTGACGCGATTGTGGTGACTCATGGCCCCGGGCTCGAGCCGGCACTGTGGACAGGGATAACCTTCGCGCAAAAACTAGCCAAGGAAACAGCTACACCGCTCCTGGGAGTCAACCATATGGAAGGCCACTTACTTTCCTCCTTAGCTCAAAAAGGTAATTCCCACATTCTTGAGAATGTTGAAATTACCACTCGAGAAATACGCGATGTACAGTTTCCTGTTTTGGGTTTGCTAATTTCAGGCGGACACACAGAGTTTGTTTTAATGTCAGATTGGTTTGAATATAAAATAATCGGGCGTACGCTCGACGATGCAGTCGGCGAAGCATTCGACAAAGTTGCGCGTCTCCTGGGCCTCCCCTACCCTGGTGGCCCTGAAATTTCTAAGCTTGCAGATACAGCACGCTCGAGCAGCGTTCCCGCTTTAGTATCTCTACCGCGCCCTATGCTCAAAAGTAAAAACTGCGACATGTCCTTCTCAGGCCTTAAAACTGCGGCACTCTATGCTTTGCGCGGCAAAACATTGAACGATGCACAGAAAGCGGCATTCGCTCAGGAGTTTGAAGATACCGTCGGCGATGTGTTCGTAGCAAAAACACGCAAAGCACTTATTGAAACCGGAGCGAAAACTTTTGTAATTGGCGGTGGAGTTGCAGCTAATCGCTACCTGCGCGAAAGACTCCAAACACTTTTGCTCGATGAGTTCGACGATGTAGAGTTTCGGCTACCCGAGTTACATATCACCGGCGACAATGCAGTCATGATAGCCGAAGCAGCGCTGGTCCACTTGCTTCGCGAAGGCATTCCAACCGTTGACAGCGAAGACATCCGCGCAGTCGGCAACTTATCGCTCGAAAAATAAATACTACCGATACCACATTTTAAGATTATGAGCTATTATGCCCCGTATGCCAGAGAAGTTTTTAAAACCGTATAACCCGACTGAGGTTGAGGGCGAAATATATAAAAAATGGGAAGAAAGCGGCTACTTTAACCCCGACAATTTGCCTGCACGCCTCGACGCCGAGGGTAACCCGGTCGAAATGAAGCCGTACACAATTGTCATGCCGCCGCCAAACGCGAACGGCAATCTTCACGCGGGCCATGCACTTTTTATTACCTTGGAAGATATTTTCACGCGCTTTAAACGTATGCAGGGGTACCGGGCGCTTTGGATACCGGGGGCCGACCATGCCGGCTTCGAGACCCAAGTGGTGTACGAGAAGCAACTCGAAAAAGAGGGCCGCTCACGCTTTGGTATGGACCGCGACCAGTTGTATAAGGAGATATACGACTTTACTATTGTAAACAAAGCAAACATGGAGTCCCAGGTGCGCGCACTCGGGGCATCGTGCGACTGGAGCCGCGAAAAATTTACCCTCGACCCCGATGTGGTCGAAACGGTCCAAAAAACATTTGTACAAATGTACAACGACGGGCTCATTTACCGTGGCAGCCGCACAATCAATTGGTGTCCGAAACATCAAACATCTTTATCTGATGTCGAAACTGAGTCAGTCGAAGAGGTCGGCCGACTCTACTACTTTCAATATGGGCCATTTACCATCGCAACGTCGCGACCCGAAACGAAGTTTGGCGACAAGTACGTTGTCATGCACCCTGACGACACGCGCTACCAACTGTGGAATCATGGCGACCAGCTCGAAGTCGAATGGATTAATGGGCCAATTACTGCAACAGTCATCAAAGACGCGGTCATAGACATGGAGTTTGGCACCGGAGTCATGACCATTACGCCGTGGCACGACGGCGTGGACTTCGACATTGCTAAGCGTCACAACTTGCCGTTTGAACAAGTGATAGACCTCCAAGGCAAGCTCCTTCCTATTGCCGGCGAATTTGCCGGGCAAAAAATAGCAGCTGCTCGGGAGCAAATTGTCGAAAAATTAAGCCACAAAGGGCTTGTAGTTAAAACCGAAGAAAGCTACAACCATATAGTGAAGCGTTGCTATAAATGCAACACACTCATCGAACCGCAAATACTGCCGCAGTGGTTCGTGAAGATGCGTCCGCTTGGCGACTTAGCGCTTGCCTCGGTAGATAAAAAAGAAATTCAATTCGTACCCGACAACTTTGAAAAGATTTTTCGGTTTTGGATGGAAAATACGCTTGACTGGAACATCTCGCGGCAAATAGTGTGGGGCATCCCTATCCCCGCTTGGCTCTGCGATGAGTGCGGCGAGCATGCGGCGAGTTTAGGAGACGAAGCGCCAAACTGCAAAACCTGCGACAAGCCGATGCGAAAAGACACAGATACATTCGACACGTGGTTTTCGTCGGGTCAGTGGCCGCTCATTGTTACCGGCTACCCGGACGGCAAAGACTATGCGACCTACTACCCGACTGATGTGATGGAAACCGGCCACGACCTCATCTTTAAATGGATACCACGCATGGTTATTTTCGGGCTCTACCTTGGTAAACGCGCGCCATTCCACACGGTATACCTCCACGGGCTCGTCAACGACGCGAAAGGCAAGAAGATGAGCAAAAGCAAAGGGAATGTTATCAACCCTCTGGACCTTACCCTCAAGTATGGTACTGACGCGCTTCGTATGGGGCTTATCGTCGGCAATACCCCAGGGGCCGACTTGGCGCTTAGCGAAGAAAAAATTAAAGGCTACAAGCATTTCGCAAATAAAATCTGGAACATCACGCGCTTTGTACTAGAAAGTGCCGGCGATGCAGACCCAGCCTCCTCTTTGGTTGAAAAAGATACAGCCCATGCCAAAGAGTTTAGCGACTTAACTATTGATATAACGCACGACCTGGAAGAGTTTCGGGTCTACATGGCTGCAGAGAAGCTCTACCACTATGCGTGGGATACCTTCGCGAGCAAGCTGTTGGAAGAAAGTAAATTTATTCTCAAAACCGGCACAGCCACAGAAATTGCTTCGCGCAAAGCACTTCTTTTAAATACATTGTATGAGTCGTTAAAACTCCTACATCCGTTCATGCCGTTTGTCACCGAGGAAATCTGGCAAACGATACCTCCACAAAAGGAAGGAGCGGCGCGGACTATGTTGCTGATAGAGCCCTGGCCGGTGAAATAGGGTGTGTAGGAAAGTACGCATCCTCTTTGCTAGGTTATACTGTAGATATGGTTCCGCTCGAGCTCTTGCTCGCTTTTTTAGGAGGGGTGTGTCCAGCACTCGTTTGGCTCTTCTTTTGGCTTATGGAAGACCGCTGCGAGCCCGAGCCCAAGCGCTACATTTTTTATTCATTTGCGGCTGGTATGGTGGCAGTGTTCCCGACACTTATACTGCAATCGTACGCACAAAAGTACTTTATGCCTATGAGCTTCGGGCTCATTACGACCTGGGCATTTATAGAGGAAGTTATGAAGTTTGCAGCAGCATACTATGTTGCACTCCGCTTGTACGTATATGACGAGCCTATCGACGCAGTAGTGTACCTAGTGACTGCTGCGCTCGGCTTTTCGGCGCTTGAAAACGCACTATTCCTTTGGTCGCCAATAGCCAGTGGGGATTTGTTTAAAAGCGTCGCCCTTGGTGAGTCGCGATTTTTAGGGGCCACGCTTGTTCACGCACTCTCCTCCTCGACCGTTGGCATTGCGTTGGCACTTTCGTTTTATAAGCCGGCACATATACGAAAATTGTATGCAGTATGTGGCCTTATCCTCGCCGCCGCATTGCATACGGCGTATAACTATTTTATTCTTACGACACAGGGCACTGGCGTAGAGAGAGCCCAAGAGACATTCTGGATCTTCGTGTGCGTTTGGTTTGGTGTGATAGCAACCCTACTTATCATGGAGCGACTAAAAACCCCTAAAGACTATTGCTAACTTAAAATCATATGGCACGAGATAAACGATCATTATTTGAATGGCTGACGGGCGGCACCGGCGCTGACGCCGATTTTTCCTTTGACGACCTAGAGAGCGGCGGTACCGGCTATGTCCCCGTCACCAAAAGCGCAGCGGTAGCCCATTCAACGCCACAGAGTCGTCGTGTGGTTGTACCCGTGGCTGCCGTTGAAGAGCAAGTTGAGGAAAACCAAGAGGAGGGCGAGCTGGCGGTAGATGTCTACCAAACCGCAACGCATATAATCATCAAAGCGATGATAGCCGGCGTGCGACCCGAAGATCTCGACGTTTCGATTACGCGCGATATGGTCACACTTCGAGGCAAGCGCGAGCGGCAAGTAGAAGGGACGACCGGAGAATTCTTTTTTCAAGAATTATATTGGGGTACTTTTTCGCGCAACATAGTTTTGCCACAAGAAATTGACATCGAAGGCGCCGACGCCGTCGAAAAGCATGGGCTCCTCACGCTTCGCCTACCAAAACTCGACAAAGGCCGACTGACTAAGCTCAAAATTAAGTCGAGTTAACAATTGCTTACATATAAAAATGACGCGATCTGACTGCGTCATTTTTATTTACCCGACCCCCTCCCACGCCCGTCCTCAATCCCAAAATCTCACTTTGTTCATTTTGTGCTCGGGGCCGGGCTCGAACCGGCGACCCCTTCCTCTTCAGGGAAATGCTCTACCAACTGAGCTACCCGAGCGTATGTTACCTTGGTGTTGTTGTGGCCTCAACTGGCGTACTGGTTGACGAACTCACACCATGCTGACTCAAAAATTTGAAGAAGCTTCCAATTTGATTATTCCAGTTTTGCGTTTGCTGCTGGCTAATACCGTAGAGGTGCTCTATTTGCATCACGTACGGCTGAACGTAGTAGTAATACGCAGCCCCAGTGACCCCTGCCACAACAAGCCACCACACAATCTGGAATATCCACCCCCAGGTGGCGTTACGTCGCATAATACGAACCATACGGTTCGTTTCCTGCGTGACCTCTAAATTCTTTTCGACGAGCTCTTTGAGCTCCTCTATCTCATCTTCAACATCCACAACTGAAAATATAGCCCAAAAAGCCCCGACTGTAAACGCTACGGCAACCCACACTAGCTTTCAAAGTAATTTGAGAGCTTTTTTAGCTAGCGCTGAAATATAGCAAAATTTCCTACATCTGCTAAAATTTTTCCAACCAGGAGTGGCTTTTTTATAGGACCCCAGTCTCGGGAATCTGTACTAGCTAGTCTATTATCCCCAAGAACAAAATACTCATCCACACCAAGAACAACCGCAATATTGCCTGAAGTTTGACCTGTATAATATTGCTCGCGTACCATTTGCCCATTCACAAATACTGCATTGTTTTTCACACTAATTGACTCACCAGGCAAACCAATAATACGTTTAATAAAAAATGATGATGTGTTATTCGGGTAGCGAAGTACAACAACATCATTGCGTTTGAAATCCTTGCTCAACTCGTTAATCAAAAGATATTCCCCTGCTTTATAAGTTGGACTCATCGCATCCCCGCTAACCATAAAAGGCTGCATAACGTACAGTCGCACTGGAATTGCCGCTCCCAAAAAGACTAACGACAGTAGCGAAGCAACAATTTATTTTATAAAGTTTAAAGCTCGCATGCACATGACGCTACATTTGTGCCCCTGCCAGGAGTCGAACCTGGATCCTCGCGTTAGGAGTGCGAAGCTCTATCCGTTGAGCTACAGGAGCGGAACACCTAGCATCTTATCAGTTGCCACTCTTATAAGACAATGCGCAAGTTTAAGATGAAATCCTCCCTTTCTCAGAGTGATTCTACATATGCCGTATTGGCTCTTACTTTTATTTTGGATAGCATCATGATTTATTCGTATTTCGTTCTCCGTTAATAATGTAACGTTGCTCCAATGTTTCCTACACGCATCCGAGTCCATTGGTGTACTTGTTCGAATAAGTATATCAAGTTCATCATTTCTGATCTGCAAATTTTCACGTATTATTTTTAGGAACACTCGGATCATGTTTTCATCTGTATTAGTAAAAACGAATCCACTTCGTTTGGTTCCCTCAGCCCAATACAATGCTGCAAATAAAACAGGCCAAGCTTCATCTATATTAAAACCTTTCAAAAGTCTTGAGGCTTCAATTTGTGCACGGGCCCATTCGCGCTCACTTCGTTCCTTGCTCCCACCTTGATTGACACGCGTTAAAACACGCGCCTCTTTTGAGAGCTGTATATCTTTTATATAGTGCCAAACGGTAGTTTTAGGCAGAGTATATTTTTTGGTTAATTGTAGGATAGAGAAACCTGATATTCGATCACGTTTTATCGAATCTACAATTTCCAAAGTATGTTTTCGCATACTTCTATTAAACCATTAGTTTACTCTGCAGACCAATTTGCTAGTACTACTGAGTGATTTACGCGGCTACGCCGAGCTTCTCTGCAAGCTTCTCGCGGTCAAACCCTACCATTATTGCACCGTCGAGCACTATAACCGGCACACCAAGCTGTCCCGTTAGCTGGATCATTTCATTTCGCTTGTCGGCATCGACTGAAACATCGTAGTTAGTAAATGCGACGTTATTTTCGGTAAAGAATTCCTTTGCCATCTGGCAGAAGTGGCACGTGGGTGTGGAGTAAATAGTTACATGCTTATCCATATACTTTTCTGTTTATTTGCTAGTACACTACAGTATACCATACTTTACTTTGTACAGCACTTAAAGAATTGGAGATTGTGGTGCTGGAACATTCGTGGGCGCTGGTGGAGTGTACTTCCAAATCATACGGACTTCAGATGTATTCCAAAGACGTTTAAAAAAGAGAAACGCAATGATATTCATAGCAGTACCCCAAAGAAGGGCATATTTTAAGGAACTTAAAAGCAGCAGATCATACAGGCTATGGAGAACAGAGGCATACACCAACCCCTGTACAATAAGCCATGTTCTATTGCCGTTTGAAAACTTTGCTTTACCCACGTAGTACCCTAAAATACTTGTAAAAGTAACGTGCGCAAAAGTGCTAAATAGCCCTCGCATGCTCGAATGTACTACTAACTCGGTTCTTGAATAGTGGGAATAGAAATCTATAAAATAAAATATATTTTCTATAAAAGAAAATCCGAGTGCAATGGTTATTCCATAAATGATTCCATCAAATATTTGATTAAAATCATGACTAAAGTACACACTTGAACGCAAAACAATATATTTGGATAGCTCCTCTATTGGTCCAACAAATAGAACAGCTAGAGCGGTGAGAGCAAAGGGAGCTACACTGTCGTATTCTAAAATATTAGAAGGAAAACCAAAGGTCTTATAAAATAAAATTTCAAAAATACCGGCAGCAATACCCGCCGCCATACCGACATATATGCAGCGACGCATAAGATACCTTGGTTCGGGTTCAGAGGTATCTTGTCTTCGGACGTACCATAGCCAAAATACTATAGGTCCAATGACCGTTAAAACGAAAACTAAATATGCCATTAGAATAGGTTACTGCAAAAAAGCTTCTATAACTGCGCTGGACGCCGCCTTAGAAGGCACTTTAAGAAAGTCAGGGTGCTTAAGTGCGTAGAATCCTAAAGCCATTCCTAATACTATACACACGATGGACAGTATAATACTCGTTATACCCAAGGCTTTTTCCCCTTTACGAATAGCTAATATGCCAAGCACAATCCCTACTGTACCTAATACGGGAGGGAGAATAGGTATAGCAATAATCGCGCAAACAATGCCTCCTACACCATAGGCTAAACCGTGATTCTTTGGTACTACTGCCGCGACAGCAACTGGCTGATAAGTGCCCTGAGGTTGCACTAGTGTTTGATCCATAATTTTAAATTAAATTGTAATAACTTACACATAGTAACATGAATATAATATGAAAATTAAATAACCTTCCACCTTTACCATACAAAGAGAGCACGGAATATCCTCCTCCACCAGTTTTCCTCCACCGGTTGCGCAGTTGTGGTTGCTGCCGCGCTTCGTATGACGTCTATTTCGCCTTCGCCTGGCTTGACTACGCCGTAGCGCTCTCGTATTTGCTGCTCTACTCCTCTTTTAGACGTTATTTCGCTTAAGGTGCTGTTTACCCCACTTCGCTGGGTCTCGACGCTTGCGAGCTGGGACTGGGCCTCTTCTTGTGCTTGTGATGCGGCAGCCATTTTGCCGTACATACCCCATGCTGCTCGAGTAAGGAACATGGTCACCACTAAAAGGACTACCGTTCCCACACTTTTAAGGGCGAACGAAAGCAACTCCTCCTTCTGGCCACGGCGTTTCTTGAATTCCCGCATTATGCTAGTATAACTGACGTATATGTTTGGAAAAAAGAGTCAGCGCATGATGCGCGTCCTAACGGTACTACTTTCGATTGTGGTTATAGCAGGCATGGTTGCCGGTTACTTTTCACTTCTCTTTTAGTAGTTGCCTTTCAATATTCACTTGCACCCTTCGACTTTCCCGAGGGGGTTTTAGTCCGACTTTACCATCTTGAGAAATACTTCCTCAGGAATGTTGACGCGGCCGGCAGCTTTCATGCGAGCCTTGCCTTTCTTTTGCTTTTCGCGCAATTTCATTTTGCGGGTGATGTCGCCGCCGTACATGTGTTGTGTGACATCTTTACTCAGTGCCGATAGGGTTTTAGACGACATAATGCGCCCAAGTGCTTGCGCCTGGATTTTGGTCGTGAATTGTTGTCGAGGGAGAATACCATAAAGTTTTTCTACTGCAGAAATTGCTTCCTCTTCGGCGCGGTGCCGAGCCACAATACGCGAAAAGGCAGGTACTAACTCTTCGGCAACGAGCATATCCATACGCGCTACGTCTGCCAAGCGAAGTTCTTGCAGTTGATATGACACCGAGGCATAACCCGAAGAAACGCTTTTTAATTTATCAAAAAAATTTCGCATCAGTTCGCGCAGCGGCATGATAACTTTGGCAATGACGCGACCTTCAGAAAATGTTTCCGTTGAGTCGACCACAGCCTCATGTTCGTATAAAAGCGGCATGAGACTTCCCAGATATTCTGACGGCAAAACAATTTGAGCTGCAACGTATGGCTCCCACACCTCTTTAATGTCCCCAAATTCGGGAAATTGAGCGGGCGAGTAGACTGTTTTGCGCGTGCCGTTTTTCAATTCAACCTCATAGGTAATAGTCGGCGTCGTAATAACGAGCCCCAAGTCGAACTCGCGACGCAGGCGCTCGGTCACAATTTCCAAATGGAGCATGCCCAAAAAGCCGCAACGGTACCCCCGACCCAACGAGCCTGAGGACTCTTCCTCAAACGACAACGACGAGTCCGACAATCGAAGCCTCGAGAGCGCTTGGCGAAGCGTCACAAACTCCTCTTGACTCTCCGGGTAGACACTTGCCCATACGACGGGGCGCGGTTCGGCGTAGCCTTCAAGCGGTGGTGTCGTGCTTAGATTTGCGCGCACCGTGTCTCCAACGCGCGCTAAGCCCGGCTCTTTGATACCGGTGACAATGTAGCCGATAGAGCCCGCAGAGAGGCCCTCAGGAAGCGGGGTTGGGGTTGGGGCGAAGGAGCCCACTTCCAGCGCATTGAACTTTTTCCCGGTTGCTGCAAATTCCAGAGTGTCTCCTTTTTTAACCGAGCCTTCGAACATGCGGATGTAGACAATCACCCCTTGGTGGTCAGAATATTGAAAGTCAAAAATAAGTCCTCGAGGTTTTGGATTTAATGGCTCATCCTTCGGCGGCGGCACGCGTTCAATCACCGCCTGCAAAAGCTTCTCGACACCCTCGCCGGTGCGGCCAGAGCAAAGGATGACTTCGTCGGGCGAGATGTCGAGCAAAGAGGCAATTTGGAGCACCGCGTCGTCGACGTTTGCCAATGGCGAATCAATTTTTGACACGGCCGGGACTATCACGAGCCCTAATTCGCGCGCACTTCGAAGCGTTGTGAGCGTTTGCGCCTGCACCCCTTGGGTTGCGTCCACCAACAAGACCGCACCCTCGACAGCGGTGAGCGCTCGCGACACTTCGTAGGAAAAGTCGATGTGGCCGGGCGTGTCTATCAGGTGGAGCAGATACTCATCATTTCCTTTTTTATAGCGCATACGAACAGGCTGCATCTTGATAGTGATGCCGCGTTCGCGCTCGAGCTCCATAGAGTCAAGCACCTGGTCGCGCATTTTACGCTTCTCTATGGTCCCGGTCAGCTCCAAAAAGCGATCGGCTAAAGTCGACTTGCCGTGGTCAATGTGGGCAATAATGGAAAAATTGCGAATGTGTTGCACAAGGCGCAGTCTAGCATTTAAAGGCTACGAAGACGACACCTCAGTCGCCTCAAGAGGAATTGCCGATGATCTCTTAAATCGATGATGGAGCGCAGCGAATGCTTCAGCAAGCTCCTGATTTTGAAGCAGTAAGAGCACAAATGCAGCAACAGCAAGCCCTAACAGCCCCGCGCCAGCACCTTGTGCCAAGAGTCCAAAGGTAGTATTTATCTCGCCTGCGGTGCCGGTGAGTGCTAATACAACATAGGTGGCTGCCCCGCCGATAATTGACGCTGCAAAACTCTGAAAGATGAGTGCACTCAGCCTCAAACGAGAAATTGAGAAGTCGCGCAAGAAAAAGTAGTACGCCACAACAAATTTCGCAATGGACCCCAAAGCGTAGCCTAGCGACAACATCAAGACCGCGGTACCCGGAACATCCGACACACGAAGAAGCGACTCTACGAAATTACGCACAAGCGGACTCCAATGAAAGAGCGCGATAAGTCCTGCAGCGGATGATACTGACACGACGACGTCAATTATTCCGTAGTACAGAGGTTTGCGCGTATTCCCCGCCGCATAATAGCCGCGAGCTATGAGAAGCGAGATAGACTGCGCCGCCAAAGAAAGCATAAATAATGCGAGCGCTGCGGCGGTCAGTCGTGTGGCTCCCCAGTCAAAGGCTCCGGCCCCGAGGATGACACGCACCAACTGCGCGCGTAAAACAATAATCAATACCGTCGCAGGAATCGACCAAAAGAAAATATGTCGCAATGCTGTTTCGATATAGCGGACGAACTCCGCTTTGTTTCCTGACGCATGGAGTCTTGCCAAGGTTGGAAAAGCTGCGACCGAGTACGAGACGCCAATAATAGTGAGCGGTACTGCCTGCAAGTTGTAGGCGAGCATAAACACCGAAATGGATCCTGCCGATAGTACCGAGGCAAGCGCCACTAGCAGCATGAGCGAAATTTGCCCGGCAGAGAGCGCCAGGGTGCGCGGGATAGACAGTGCCAACACCGAAAAGAATTCAGTCATTAACTCGCGCGGTGGAAGCGACTTCGCGGACTTTTCGCTAACAAAGAACGGAAGCTGCACGCAAAAGTGCAGAAGTGCGCCCATTACGACACCCCAACCCATTCCCGCCAACCCCATCGTTGGATAGAGCCAAACAATGCCGACAATAATACCCACGTTGTAAAGGAGCGGTGAAACGGAGTACAGGAAGAATCGACTTCGAAGCTGAGTCAGTGACGCGAGAATGTTTGAAGCCCCTAAAAATATCGGCTGCAAGAGCAATATCCGCGTGAGCAAAATGAGCTCGGGGTTCGCAAGGCCAGGGGCTATTACATGCACGAGCTCAGGCACAAACAAATACACTACGAACGACACCACACCCAAAGTCACGAAAAACAGCAAAAGTGCTTGACGCAAAAAAGCCACCATGCGCCCAGTGCCCTCCTGCTCAAGCTTGGACAAAACGGGCAGAAGCGCATATAGCGACAATAGCGAGGCGATGGTTGCGAAAAGGAAATCGGGAATTCGAAAGGCTGCGTAGTACACGTCCAAGGTGTGCGACGCGCCAAATTGCTTAGCGAGCAAATGGTCGCGCACGAGTGCAAGCATCTGTGAGCCGAGCGCAAAAGCCGCCAGTAGGTAGGCGGCTTCATGCATTCCTCGCACTTCTATGCCTATTGCTTGTAGGAAGGATCGGACCATCCCCCTATCTTACTGCTTAATAGGGGCTGTTGTCCTGTCTTGTGGCTTTGTCGTCACGGGAGGCTGTGCGTTTGTGAATGGCGGCTTGCCGGCGCGCAGGTTGCTGATGATGAGTTTAACTTCCTGATTGTCAGGATTTGTCTTCTCGAGGTCTATGAATTGCTGCAAAGAATCCTGTGCGCGATTCTGGGCTGCGTAGGAAAGACCAAGGAAGTATTTTGCGTTTGCGTAGTCAGCTTGGCGCTTTATAGCCTCTTCAAGGGGTGGGATAGCACTTGCGGTGTCTCCTGCCGAGTAGTAAAGGAGGCCAAGTTCAAACCAAATAGATGGTACTCCCGGCGCGCTTTGCACTGCAGCTGCAGCTGCGCGAATTGCGTTAGGAATATCCTTTTGCGCGACATTGAGCTGCACCACAAACAGTATTGCATCGGTGTAGTCAGGTTTGAGTGTCAGCGACTGCTGGAGCGCTGCTTGCACACCTGGCAGATTTCCTTTTACTGCTTCGAGGCGAGCAAGAAGAAGTGGAATTTGCGGGTTAGTCGGGTTTAACTGCGACGCGGTCTGGTACATCTGCTTTGCATTTTCGTATGCGCCGGACACACCGAGCGAATTAAGGAAGTCATATACACGGCCAAGTGAGATGTATACGCGATAGTCTTTTGGATTCAATTGAATTGCTTCTTGACCTTGCGGGATAGTGAGCTGGGCTTGAGCTGCAAAGTCTTTAAGCTGCTGCGATGTTGGGGCAGCGCCTGTTTGGGCTAGTTGCTGGAGGCGTGCTAACCCAGCGTCGATACCAAGTCGTAAACTGTCTCCAGTTTTCTCTGTATCTTGTGCTTTTTTAGCAAAAGCCAAACCTGTGTCAGTATGCCCTTGTTGGAGCTCGAGGATACCTTGGTTCGTGTGTGCTTCGGCGACATAGCGGCGCGTGAAGCTCTGTGCGGTCAACCCAACAAGCAAGACGGTGACGACTGATGCTGCTATAAAACCAGCGCGCATAACTTGCGATGGTGCATGCTCAGGAGCAGCTTCTGTTTGGCGTTTGCTGAAGGTAAACCCTACTGCAGCACCGGCCACGGCGAAGGCGAGCAGTATTACAATTTCACTTGGGACATAGAAGAGAATACCGCCCCAAAGGTATATTGCGCCTGAGGCAAGGTACATCGAGTAAAGCCTTTCGCGCTCAGTAAAGTGGTTTGTGCGAAAAGCGTACACAAGGGCAAGAAGCGCTAATACGAGCGGCACGAGCCACGCGAGCACTCCAAAGAGTCCGACGGACCCGAGAGCGGTTATAAAGCTGCTGTAGCCCACGTTGAAGTCAAGATTCCAGAAAAGAGACTGGTTTACACTTGCTGGTTTGTGGGAGAGCCACTCTTCGCCAAAGGTCTGCGGACCGGTGCCGACGAGAAAGTTTGATATGGAGCTCCCATGTGCAGCCTTGACGACATCGAGCGATGACGACATCGAAGGACGCACTTCAAGCGAGGAGACTGGGAAGACACCCGTGAGCCCGGTATTGACCACCGTACCCCACAAAAGGAGAATACCGCTGACCACTATGCCTGCGACCGGTACCCACGGCACCATATCCATGTAATTACGAGCATCGCTTGGGCGCTTGGTAATAAAAGACCAGAGCGCAATAGCGATAGAGAAAGCGAGTAGGAGCGTCCATATAAGTGGGAAGTGGATTATTGCGAGCAGAAGTACACATGCTGCTGCTGCGACACCAACTACTATTTTTCTTCGCACACTCATGACCGTGAACTCAAGTGACACGAGCAGGAGGAGCAGGAGGAGCCCAACTAAAAGCCCGAGGTCATTCCATTTGCCCACCAAGTTGACTGAGCGATCCGAAAATACCGCCGGAAGGATAGACGTGCCAAAGAGGATAACTATCCCCTGAAAGACTGCCGCAAAAGCTGCAGCTCCCGTAACACCAAGTAGGAATACGCGAGTTGACCACACACTCCTGAAAAGCCCCATACCAAGCACAAACGTCATGAATGCGAGCAGCACAAACATAATAGTGTCTCCTTCAAGTGCGTAGCCGGTGATACCGACGGAGCGGTCGGAAGAAAAGAGGTACGAAACAATATAACTAAGGGGTAGTAGTGCCGCAACAAGTACGAGGTGCGGACTTCGGTCACGAAGGAGTAACTTTACTCCCCCGCCGAGTACGAAGAATAGTGCCGAGAGAAGCATGAAGACCGCTGCTATTGTTGCTTTACCGAGTTGAAGTGGGAACCACGCGCTAGGAATAATAAATAATAAACCAAAAACCAAGCCTGCTACATAGAGGCCTTGTGCCCATGAAAGGAAACGTGTATATCGCATACCAGTTAGTATAGTACACACCCGTTGTAATCAAGCATGAGGAATCCACAGGTACGCAAAACTCCGCCGAGTAAGCGGAGTTTTACACATGTAGCACGCGCGTCAATAAGCCGAATTCTGTCTTACCCCGCAAGCCGGGACGAGGCAACAATTTATCTAGGCCCGATGTCACCACCGGGCTCAAGCGACTCTCCCCTGATCCCTTTCGGGACGGGGCACGGCCTTGCACCCGAGCAAGGATTTAGCCGTTTCACTCCCACTAAAGGGACTCGTCTCTGTTCGCACCTCTTGTGCCTGCTACCAGCACACGACAGGGGTTACCTGCTGCTTTTACCCCGCCAAGGCGGGATGGGTGTTCGGACTTTCCTCTCTAACTTTTACAGTAGAGCTGTTGCCTGACGCGCTAAAAAAGATTATAACACAATTTTGTCACCCACAGCTATACCATGAACAGCGGTGTAGCCTGCTGGCAACTCAAGCACATATCGCGCCGGAGTAGTCGGTTTAAAAACGTTGGGATACGTCGTAGGCGAGAGGTTTTGGAAAATCGTTACGATAGTGCCACTGTTATCTGCCCAAATGATGTCGAGCGAAAAGCGCATGTCCTTCATCCAAAAACCTTCTATTGAAGGAGTGCCAAACTCAAACAGCATGCCCGTGCCTTCTTCCAGACTTGTTCGTCCTGATAAACCGTCATTTTTTTGTTTACCGGTCGTAGCTAGTTCGGCGAGGATACTATTTTTGCCTATCGTTATTGTTTTAGTTGGGAGCATAGGTTGGCCGCCACTTATTTGTACCGTTCGCTTCGAATGAGGAGAAATGGACCCTGTCACCCGCACGACTCCATACAAGAAGACCGCGGCGAGTACGATACTAAAAGCAATAGTACATACCTTACGCATGCTTACCGCCAAAGTACGAGGATAAGGGTCATAGACACAAGAATAGCGAGCCGCATACCACCGTTAAGCAGAAACAGCTCGAATGGCTTATTCTCCCACAGTACTTCGCTCAGGAGCATCGTTACGTAAAAGCCCACCCACACAACAAGTGCAAAGATGATAGAAGCGTACACTGTTGGCGGCAATAACACAGTAAACAGCGAGAGTACGAATGCTGTTATGAGCGTACTCACAAACTCAATGATCATCTTCGAGGCCTGGAAGTTTTGGTTTGCAACGGGAACATTTTGCAGGCGCCTCCATTGTTTGCCAAATAACAGCGGCGAATACCAAAGAGTTCCTATCACCATCGCGGTGATACTTGCCACAAAAACCGCGTACATGTTAACTATTTCAAACATATGTCTGGTAGTTATTGAATAAAAATAGACCAAAGCAAGCATGAGCGCCCCATCTACCAAAGAGTATACCAAAAAGTAAACAATATGGGAGTATACTGGCCTGATGCGATTTCTCCCATTCGTTTTGGTGTCGTTTTTTGCACTTCTACCAACGTTTGCCTATGCTCAAACGCCGGTCGTCACCAACACCGAAACTTTCGTTAAGGCACGTGTGCTGGAGGTATCAAACCAGCATATAACAACCTTCCCTGGGATACAGAAGCCCCGAGTCGTCGAAACGCTGCGCGTGGAGATTCTTGAAGGAGCCGACAAGGGTAACTCGGTCACGTTAGATAACGACTCGACACAACTCGCGGTCGGAGACATCTTTTTTGCTCGGCACACCCTTAACAATTTGGAAGGGGTAGATTTATGGTCTGTCGCTGACCCGTATAGGCTTGGAACGCTCGCACTACTGAGTATTCTTTTTGTTGTACTACTTTTTGCGTTCGGTGGCATACAAGGAGTGCGGGGCCTGGCAAGCCTCGTTGGTAGTATCATGCTTATCTTTTACGTCCTTATTCC
>JAYVXZ010000068.1:0-6177 GCA_043784715.1 Candidatus Adlerbacteria bacterium | reverse complement strand
GCACCTCAAAAACTGATTGCAAAAAGTACTGCGACCAAACACAAAACATCCGAGCTTGCGTGCAGTACGCCACTTCTAAAAACCTGATTCAGCACCTTGAAGCGCAAAAAATGCTGATTCTTCAAACTCTCACGGGCCCCAACGGATGCAACGGACTTCAATGTATTGCGTATTGTAATGAGCTTTCGCATCTGACCGAATGTGCCGCTTTAGCAGAGAAGGTGGATTCTATCTATGTTAAAGCGCGGGCTGCAACTACAGCAACTCAGCAAAATGTCCACGCAAACCCAGGCCCCGGAGGCTGTACAACTTTTAGCCAATGCGCCTCATACTGCCGAAAAAATCCACTAGAATGCAAGAACATTGCCGCGCAAAAAGTTTCAAATTCGACTCCAACCGTGCAGCACATGCCTGTCACTAATACTCTTTTTCCTGTTGCACCTACAGTAGTTCCGCACAACAATGTAAAACAAACATCCTCACAATTACTTGGTGCAGCTGCTATAACCGCGATACTTTGGTTCTTCCATATCTAAACAAACTTAGTATTAGTGTTCGAACACAAGAGACTCGCGAATTTTGTCGAATTGCGCAAGTAAGGCAGTTTTGTCGAACTCTTTGATGGTTCCTTGCGTATAATTTCCTATATTTGTTGAGTGGATAAAGTATCGTACCGCAGTGCACAGGGGCGCATTTTTTATTACAAAGACTGTTTCATCGTAGCGGTTGCCCGCTGCTGCTCCGGTGAACGTGGCCACGCGGTACTCTACCCCTTTGTCAGTCAGCGATTTCTCTTCAACACCATTGTTAGGTAAAAATACGAGCGCCGAGCACGTCGAAGTCGCCTCGGGCAGCTGCTCAACCGACACGCCCGTGTCGAAGCCCGAAAGGTTCGTCCCTTGATACAAAGCCGCAGGAATCATAAATTTTATGCCAGAAATTGGCACAGCACCTGGATCTCGCAAAGCATAGGAGTAACTTCGGCGAAGCGAAAAATCTTTCGGATACCGCAGTGAAAGCTGCATCGTGGACGACGCAAAAATGCTCCAATTTTCGACTCCCAAAAGGTTGCTCGCCGTGGTGCAATGAGAAAAAGTTTCGGTCTGTGCACTTCCTTCTTGAATAAACGAGGTGTTTCCTTTGTTCCAAAAAACGAGCAGGTCGTCGGCGCTTGCATACCGCGCGCCCGACCCGGACATCGTTTGAAGGAGCGTCATCGAACGACCGTCGCTCAGTACGAGAGACGCACTGCCGGGCGTTTCAGGAGAGGTGCTTCCTGGAGGTACAAAAAAAGAAGCGGTGATAGTTTTATTTTCATTGCAAACAAAGGTCGCTTTGCTTACAAACTGCGCAGTGCTGGTCGAATGTGGCGGCTTCGTTCCCAAAAATTTTGCCACCAAGGGTGTATCTTTATGTTCCCAGACTAAAAATCCAACCAAGGCTAGTATCACAAACAAAATAACCCCAACCGTAACGGTACGTTGATTTCGCACTGGAGGGTTTTCATAACGAGACATATTTTGTAAACGCTTACACCTTCGACTCCTTCTGCCAAGCGTCGACGGCTAGCGCGAGCGCTGCAGAGGCAATCGCGAGGTCCCGGAAAACTACTTCAAATTGTGAGAAGTTGAGGACTACGATAGTTACGAGCATCACCGTGGCGGCAAGAGCTGGGAGGAAAATATTTTTATTGGAGAGTAGCCAGAGCGCAATCACCACTTCGACAGTGCCGAATGAATGAAGCAAAACAAGGTCAGGCACAATCCCCCGCAAGAATGCAGGGAAGTACCCTAACCAAGAGTTTGGATTCACTATTGCATTGAGCGCTGGATACAGAAAAGCGAACGCAACTCCTACCCGCAGTATAAGTTGCGCCGCCTTGCTGGAAGACATACAGATTATTTAACTATAACCTTACCGTATGCTGCAGGGTTGATATGGTCGTGATAGTCGAATGAACCGGACTTAGCGAATGAGAAACTGTAGCTTGAGCCCGGAATACACTGGTCAAACGACGGAGTTGCTCCGGCCGCACAGTGCTGCTGGCGTGAGGTGCCGTCATACTCTGTGTGCGTTGGGTGTTGTGTACTTGCAACCCACATCTTCCCCACTGAGTCAGTAAAAGTAATGGTACCGCCCTTTGCAATAGTAACGCTCGCAGGCGAGAACTTTTTGCCGTCATAGGTTACGGTCGCGGTCATAGGAGCGCCAGGGGCGGTTGCTACCGGAGGAACGGGTGCACTTGAGCTACTTGTGTCTGTAGTGACCGGTGCGGGAGCCACCGGAGTAGGCGTTACTTCTGCTACCGGGGCAGGCGGCGTTTGTGTAACTGTTGCAGAGCTGCTTTGGCTCCAAAAATACCAACCGAGCCCAAGCACAATGAGTACGATAACAATTGTCCAAACCATTGATGATGTTTTCATAACGTTATGTTTTAGCTAGATGAATACTTACTGACTCGAAACACTATAGCATACTGATGGTTTAGGGTGCTACGCGCTCCCTATAAGGAGGCCTGCAGCAACCACTAATGCCCCGCCACATACGACTTGCACCATAGATAGCCAGAAGCTCGTCTTAAAGAAGTGGTACCGAATATAAGCAATGAGTATAAGTTCAAACCCTACAACAAAATAAGCCGCGTACAATGCCGCCTGTAGGCTCGGCAGCAAGAACGGCAACGTGTGGACTATCCCGCCGACGAACGTCATAGCGCCGATGATACCCCCGCGAACAAACGGATGGCCGCGGCCGGTTTCGTGGCCGGTGTCGGAGAGTCCTTCGGCGAAGGCCATACTGATGCCCGCACCGGTTGCTGCTGAAGCACCGATAAGGAACGTCACATGCGGATTATGCGATGCAAATGCCGCAGCAAAAAGCGGCGCCAAAGTAGACACCGAACCGTCCATAAGCCCAACGAGTCCTGGCTGTACTACTTGGAGTAAAAATTTTGTATCTATTGGTTTGTCGTTAGACAAGACTCTCTTTGACATTGTCGTCATTGTATCATGCAGGTTATTCTGTTGAGATAAGCTTGGCATATACCACCAACCGATGGTCATACGTTTTTTCGCCCGCCACCCATGCTCCTTCGCAGGTAATGATATTTAACCGTGCCGCGTCTTTTGCGTTAAAAATAGTTTCGTCCGGCACCGACTGATATGGATAGTTTTCGGTTCGTTCAACCGCATAGGTAAATGTCTTACCTTCTTTTGAAGTGGCTAAAATTTTGTCGCCCACTTTAATTTCGCCCAGGTGTTTGAACACGCCATCCATACCAAACCCATTGTCGACATGCCCGTCAAAAATTGCACTTCCCACTTGGCCTGGCGCCGGACCTCCTTTGTACCACGCGACATCAGTATAATTGGTTGGCACTGCCATGTTCCCTTTTTTACTAATGCCAACAGACTGCACGTGGGCGTCGATACCAAGGGATGGGATACGTAATTGGGAAGGCCACGCTCCTGGTTTTGGTGCCCCCGCTTTTAGGACAGAGACAACAACCGGGGTCGGAACCTCTGTCTCATTTGGCGAATACCACACAGCCCTAGTAAGGGTAGTTGTAAATATTATTGCGCACGCGGAAATACCGAGTAGCGCTACTAGTGTTTTGCTTTTTTTTCTCATACTTATTAGACGTGTAAGAAATTGCTCAGATATGAAAACAGTCCCGCAACATGAAGCTGTAGCGAGACCGCTTCCGATCTTTTTCCGTTAGCGAGCGACTCGCTGCTTTCGAAGATATACTGCGCCCATTGCAACGCCCAATGCTGATGCTGCGAGGAGTAGCACGTTTGCTGTAGCGTCGCCACCTGCGCCCGTGTTAGGCGTACCAGGAGTCATTGCTGCATCAGACGATGCGGGAGTATTTGTTACTCCAGACGTCATTCCCGGGCCGGTACCTGCAGGAGATACTGTACTTCCTGCCGGAACCACCGTTGGTGATGTTCCAACAGAATTTGATCCGGAGCTTGGCAGTGTAGTGCCAGTGCTCCCGGTCGAACCGGTTGTACTAGAACTTGTTACCGTACTGCCGGTCGAACCGTTTGTAGTCGTGGAAGCTGCGACGCTTGAACCCGAAAGAGAAGATGCTCCAGTACCGGTGGTGGTACTAGAGGTTTGTGCGAACGCAAGACCTGCGCTGCTTAAAAGCAAAGCGGTGCCAACAAGCGCGCTCCCTGCGATTTTTGCTGTAATCATATGGTCAGTCTAAATTAGCTGTTCATGCTCGACCCGCGCATGACTATAGAGGTTTTAGCCTGAATTGACAATGAATGTCTACCTTAGCGCGAGAGCGATAAACAACGAAGACACTTGAGTTGGTTACGGCGAGTTTTGAGATAGCGGTTTCCACAGTCGCACACTAAAATAGCCGTTTTGTTCGGCTTTTCTATCCAGTGCCCGTCCTGCTGGAACGTCTTTCGTGGCTCACGCAAGGGTGAGTGACGCTTTTCGGGCTCTGGCGCCTTTACCAACTTGTCTACCTCTTTTTTATCCATAAAGGACAACAGTAACAAAAAAAACGCAAGATGTCAACTTTCCATGCTTTCGGCGTTATATCGAGCGATGAGTCCAGTCTTGACCGCAGTTCGATACACGCGAGCGAAGTACCAGTACGAGAGTGCGCAATAGATGACGGAGAGGACAAATCCGACCAGTAAACTAGACGGCGAAATCGGTCCACCGACAACATGCGTTCGGATACTTTCAAAAACGTAACTAGGCGGCAGAAATATGGCAACAACCTGCATCCACATAGGCAGTACAGTGAGCGGGTAAAACACTCCGACAAACGGCCCTATCACTTCCGGGATTGACCATATAAACCATTCAGCGGACGGACCAAAGCGAAGCACAATAGCAGCACTCAATATGCCAAGCGCAACACCTGAGATAAATAGGATGAGCAAAAAAGGCAAAAGGTACACACCATACAGGAAAATCGAGAATCCAAACAAAAGCCAAACGATAAGTATCATAAACAATAGACCGATGACCGCAGTGACGACCCCGGCAAGCACTAGGCTCAAAAGGTACTCTGCAAGCGTAATAGGCGCAGCAAAAATATTTAAAAAATTACGCGCCCAGAGGTCTTCAAAAAAGGCTATGGTGACGCCATGCATCACGCGAATAATAAAATTCCACACAACAATAGCGCCCAAAAAAAGTGGCGCGAACTGCACTGTTTCTCCTGATATGGTGGTGAGGAATTTGCTGATGAATCCCCAGAGTAAAATATCAAAAACACTCAACCCAAAAATTTGGAACAGTCGGTTGCCATTGTCTCGAACTAAATAATATTGTCGCAGGAACAACGCATATACGTGAGTCAGGTTCATGTTAATTTTCAAGCGACAAGGGCTCGCGCGCAATCATTATAAATAATTCCTCAAGATCTGCTTTGCCATACTGAGCGGGCAAGAGCTTTGGGTCCCCTTCTAAAATAGATCGACCCTGGGAAAGGAAAATTACTCGGTCACACATGACGGCGACTTCGTGCATATTGTGCGAAGTCCACAGCACCGCGCGGTCGCCACGGTCGGCGTACGCGCGAATTCTTGTACGCACTAACTGGGCGGAGCTAGGGTCAAGCGAGGCGGTCGGCTCGTCTAACAATAATAGTTTTGGAGAGTTTAAAAGCGCTTTCGCTAACCCGACCCGAGTCTGCTCGCCGGACGAAAGCACCCCACACTTCGTCTTAGCAAAACGCTCCAGTTCGAATTCTTTCATCACTTCTTGCATACGCGTTTCCAGATTTTCGACATCGTACAGCATGCCGGAAATACGCAGGTTTTGCTCAACCGTTAAATTACCCGGCAGTTGTGCATACACCGCCGCAAAATTTGTCCGACTTAACGCCTTTACCCTCTCCAAAGACAGGTCTACACCGTCAATGCGAATGGTGCCGCTTGAAGCGGTGAGTATTCCCAAAATCATAGTAAAAATTGTAGTTTTCCCAGCGCCGTTTGGGCCCAAAAGTCCTACGATTTCACCGGGTCGCACCACGAGTGAAATATCTTCAATCGCGACTACACTGCCATATGACTTTTTTATATGGTCGAGCTCTAGCATATATTTCGTACCCTACCATAGCATTCATCTATCTAACAGGAGTGTAAGCCTACAATGAGGTCAACACTCTCCTGCCACACGACATGTAACTTTGCTGTCAAA
>JAYVXZ010000067.1:0-6351 GCA_043784715.1 Candidatus Adlerbacteria bacterium | reverse complement strand
AAGAATTTTCGCTACTTGAATGCTTTATGCGCGAGCCGGGTGTAGTACTTACCCGCGAGAAGCTTTTTGACCACGTATGGGACTTTAACTCTCTTTCTTGGAGCAACGTGCTCGATGTCCACATGAAAAACCTCCGCAAAAAATTGAGTGCACAGGACGATGACTCTGCGGTGTTCGAAACCGTACGTGGTGTTGGCTACCGACTCACCGGCTCCGTACACGCATAAATTCACTCGGTATTCATTACCTCTCTGTTATTGTTTTCAAGCGAGCAACACGATAAGACTCGCAAACAAAAGAAAAGTATATTGACGGCGCATATGAGCCTCCTGAGGAGGCCGCCGAATCTCTACTTATTGGATAATTCAGGTCGGGGCAAAATATGAAAATAGAACTGCTTTGAGCCGAAGGGTTGCTTTCCACACCGAAAGCAACCCTTCGGCGCATTTAGGGTTTATACTGTAGGGGTATGTACGATCTTTCTAATTTTGCAAAGGATGTTCGACCGTGGGGAAATTTTGCTCGCTTCACTCTCAACGAAAAATCCACGGTAAAAATTATTAATGTAAGTCCCGGTGAAGCGTTTAGTTTACAAACACATGCACATCGCCAAGAGTTTTGGCGCATACTCAAAGGCACGGGCGATATTACTGTTGGTAAAGAAGTCCACCACGGCAAAGAAGGTGATCAATTTTTCATACCTGTGGGCACCGAGCACCGCGCCGAAGCCGGGACAGATGGTTTAGAATTTCTTGAAATAGCATTAGGCGAATTTGACGAAGGCGACATTACTCGACTAGAGGATAAATATGGACGTCGCTAGTCAAACCAGCGCGGCAGTCCAACTTACGGGGTTAACTATGTCTTTTGGGTTGTTCGTATTGCTCATTTTTATTGTCGTCGGCTTCATCGGACTTCTTGCCTATTGGTTCCGCTCACTGTACTGGTCGCCGAAGGCAGTCGAAAAAAGGCGGCTCATCACCGTTACGCGCGTAGACGAGAACCCGGTTCTTCGGCCCATAGCAAACCATTGGTGGGAGTCTGAGGCAGTGTTTAACCCGGCAGCATTCGTTGACGATGGGCGCGTGCACCTTTTGTATCGCGCAATGGGAGGCGACGGTATCTCGCGCATCGGCTACGCCTCAAGTGCAGACGGTGTGCATTTTGACGACCGTGTAGTCCACCCGGTGTATGACCACACCAGCGACTTTTTGACTACGCTTCGCGACAAGCGCACTCGAAAACTTTCCTACGACACTGACCTCTACGCTTCAGGCGGCGGGTGGGGCGGGTGCGAAGACCCTCGCACGGTGATTATTGATGCAAAAGTCTATATGACCTTTGGTATTTTTGAAAGTTGGCAGTCGATGCGTCTTGCGGTCACTTCCCTTTCAACAAAAGACCTGCGTGCGGGCGTGTGGAAGTGGACGCCCTATATACCAATGTCTCCCAAAGAAGAAACGCACAAAAACTGGGTACTCTTCCCCGAAAAAATAAACGGTAAATTTGCCATTTTGCACGCGCTTACGCCATCGCCGACAATTGAGTATTTTGACACGCTCGAAGAACTCCGCTCGAGTCCTATCAAAAGTAATAATAAGCGCGGGGGTAAGCCGGGCCTTTGGGATGCATTTGTGCGAGGTGCAGCTGCCCCGCCTATCAAAACCCCTGCCGGCTGGCTTCTTTTTTACCATGGTATGAACCCCGAAGAGCCCGCTATTGGTTACAAAGTTGGCGCCATGCTGCTTGACCTTACTGACCCTACACGCATCTTGTATCGCTCTAACCAACCGGTGTTAGAGCCGACAGAGTGGTACGAAAACGACTGGAAGCCGGGCGTTGTGTACGCATCGGGCGCGGTATTGTTTGGTGACGACATCATCCTCTACTATGGTGGTGGCGACAAATACATAGCTGCAGCTAAAGCAAATTATAAGGAATTCCTGCACACTCTCATGACCGGCGAGCATGCGGAATTACGCAGTGTAACGGTATAATCAAACTATATGTACGTACTTCGCCGTTCAACATCAAACCCGCTTATCTCTCCTATCGCAGAGAGGCAGTGGGAGTCGGAAGGCACATTTAACGGTAGTCCTGTGCAAATAGGCAAACTCACCCACCTTCTGTATCGCGCTCAAAGCCGCCCGGACCCAATGATGCTGCCACATGGCCTTTCAACCATCGGCAAAGCAACATCTGAAGATGGCGAAAAATTCCACACACGCAAACAATTCATTACTCCACAGGAACCATGGGAGCAGTACGGCTGCGAAGACCCGCGCGTTACCTTTTTTGAAGGCAAGTACTACACCTTTTATACCGCGCTTGGAGGTATGCCATTTGGCCCCGGAAACATCAAAGTTGCGGTGGCTATTTCAAAAAATCTTGAAACTGTAGAGTCTCGTCACCTAGTTACACCTTTTAACGCAAAAGCTATGACGCTCTTTCCCGAGCGAATAAATGGCAAGATTACGGTCATGTTGACCGCGCACACCGACGAGCCACCGGCTCATATTGCCATTGCACAGTGCAATAAAATCGAAGAGCTTTGGAGTCTTTCGTTTTGGGAAAAATGGCACGCTAACATCGACAAACACACGCTCAACCCAGTGCGTTTTCCTCAAGACCATATCGAAGTAGGTGCCGCACCTCTTTTAACAAAACATGGTTGGCTCGTATTTTACTCCTACATTCACAACTATTTTGGTGGAGGCGACAAAGTGTTCGGCATAGAGGCAATGCTTTTGGACCTGGATGACCCGCATAAAATTATTGGTACTACCAAAGGTCCTATTATGGTTCCCGAGGAAAACTACGAACGATACGGCAGCGTCCCGAACATTGTCTTTCCTTCCGGAGCACTCCTCCAAAAGAACGGTCGCGTTGACCTCTACTATGGCGCGGCAGACACAACGGTGTGTAAAGCGTCTCTTAACCTCACCGACTTACTAAATGCAATGACCCCCACGCGACGTGTGGAGTTAGCGGTACGCGCAAAAGAAAATCCAATATTTGTACCCATTCCCGAGCACAAGTGGGAGTCTAAAGCAGTCTTTAATGCAGCAGCATTTGAGCTGGAGGGCATGATACATATCCTCTATCGCGCGATGGGCGACGACGATACAAGCGTCATTGGCTACGCGACGAGCAAAAATGGCATCAAAATTACTGAACGCCTGCCCGAGCCAATATACGTACCACGCGAAAACTTCGAAACAAAATCCCACCCGGGAAACTCCGGTTGCGAAGACCCTCGCGTCACTATTATCGGCGACATGATACACATGGTGTACACCGCCTTTGACGGCAACAGCAATACCCGTGTTGCACTGACCTCCATTTCGACGAAAGACTTTTTAGATCGCAAATGGGACAAATGGTCAAAGCCGGTGCTCACCACACCGGACAACGTCAACGACAAGGATACAGGGATATTGCCCGAGAAAATAAACAACCAGTTTATGATGTTCCACCGCATCGACCCGCAGCTGTGCGCCGACTTCCTCGACACGCTCGACTTCAAAAAGAACCGACTCACCCGCTGTATCGAAATCATGGGACCGCGCCCCGGCATGTGGGACTCTAAAAAAATCGGCATTGCGGGGCCCCCTATCAAAACCGACAAAGGCTGGCTACTCATTTACCACGGTGTCTCCAAAACAAGCACCTACCGCTTAGGTGCGGTACTTTTGGACCTCAATAACCCGACCATTGTCTTGTCTCGAACGGTGGATACTATTTTAGAGCCACTGGAGGACTACGAAGTGAAAGGCATTATCCCACGTGCTATTTTCTCCTGCGGTATGGTGGCAAGGGATGACGCGCTCTTTATTTACTATGGAGGGGCTGATACAGTCATGTGTGTTGCAAAGGTGTCACTCAAGAAGCTCATGAAAGTTCTATTGCCAGACAATCTCGCCTAAACCGCATTCATGCACAAACCAAAAGTGATGGCATTCGACCTTGACGGCACACTCGCCGACAGTAAACAGCCGTTATCACCAGCTATGGCCAAACTTCTTGGCACGCTCCTACACGAGATGCCTGTTGCGGTCATGTCGGGTGCTTCGTTCACACAATTCAAAAAGCAGTTTTTATCTTCGCTCCAAAAAGAGGCGAATCTTGAGAACTTATATATTTTTCCGGACAATGCCGCTCAGTGTTTCTTATATAGGCAAGGTGACTGGAGGTCGCAGTATGACCATGCGTTTACTCCCGTCGAAAAAGAAGCAATTATGTATGCACTCAATACTGCTTTACAAGAAGTAGGCTTAGCTGAAGATCCAAAAGAAGTTTGGGGTGAAAGAATTGAGGACCGCCAAGCACAAATTAGTTTCTCTCCTTTGGGTCAACTTGCACCACTTCACGCTAAAGAAGAGTGGCACAGTGAACATAAATCGCTCCGAAAGAAACTCGAGACAATCCTTATTGGACTACTTCCAGACTTCTCCGTTGCTGAAGGCGGGCTCACCACAATAGACATAACAAGAAAAGGTATTACCAAAGCATTCGGAATTGAGCAACTATCTGAATTAACCGCTGTACCTATTAGCGAAATGCTGTATGTTGGCGATGCGCTAGACACCGGAGGCAATGACTTTGTCGTAATCAAAACAAACGTACCAACGCACACTGTGTTAGGCCCACAAGAGACCGCTACCCTCATTGAATCAATTGTTCACAAAGACCAGTAAGCAGGAGTATACTGTTGAGTATGAGTAAAACATCGCTATTTAGTATCGTACTAGTACTTGTATTGGTCATCGGTGTTGCATCTTTTACCCTTGGTCCCGGCAAGTCTTTAGCACCAACCGTTTTTCATATCAAAACAAGCAGCACGACTCCCACCAACACCGGCCAACAAGCAGCATTGACAGACCTCATTACCGTTGATGCGCCGCTCCCAAACGCCACCGTATCCTCGCCACTTACCATTTCAGGCAAGGCACGAGGCTCGTGGTTCTTTGAGGCATCGGCCCCGGTTGAATTAAAAGACTCTGTCGGCAACGTTATTGGCCACGGCACAATTACCGCCTCTGGCGACTGGCAAACGAGCGAATATGTTCCGTTTAGCGCAAAAATGACCTACACTAAAGCTGCCACCAAAACTGGCACACTTATTTTAAGAAACGACAACCCGTCCGGCGACCCGGCTCGTCAAAAAACGCTCGAGATTCCTGTTAACTTTTAAACAATTAGTTCCCCACTGAAGTGACGTCGATTTCGCGATGTATGCGTGCTTCTTTTTCATGTGAGTCGAGTTTGAGATTCTCGGCTCGCCAGCCTATGGCGTTTGCGAGAATTTGGATGAGTGACCCCGCTCCGGCGAGCGCCAGGAAGAAGATAACGAACCACGCCCACGGGAACATAAAGTAGCTGAAGGCAATAATGATAGCCGACCAAAAGCTGATACACCACGGGCAGCCCAAGAGGTCGTGGATAGTACCCATGAATCCTTTTTCGTATGGTACAAGTTTGACCCATTGCTTACCGTCCTTTTCGAACACTTCTGTTTTAACAAAGAGCTCGCGAAACCAACGGGTTATTTTGTCATATACAACCAAGCGCGTAATCCGAAAAGCAGCAAAAGACATGAGGATAGCGTCAAACACCGAAACTGTTTGCGGGAAGGTCCCATAGGTGCGCCACATATGCAGAAGCGCCGCAATAAGTACAATAAGAAATAAACCGGAAAGGAGGAAATTCCAAAGGTTCTGGTCCTCCTTGGGGCGCACAGTGGGTGAAGACATAGCAAAAGTATACTAAATTACCACGTAAAAAGCCCCTTTATTTATACTCGCGGGGCTTATACGAGTTAGCACTTAGTCTTGAGGCTGATCTTGTGCGACGGGCAGTACTTTTTCCTCCATCTTAAACCCGGCTAGTGCACCTGCTGCGTGTATCATCTCCTTCACCGTGTGTTCCAGATCATTCTCCCAGCAAAATGCCCCTCCCAGACGAATACAAACATCCGTCCGGCCGACCCATACTTTGGTGATTCCAACAATCTCATTGAGTTGTCTGACCAACGCGTCACCTAGTGGTGACAACATATTCAGATAATATTCTGACCCCTCTCGAAGAGGAAGATCAAATGTGTTTTCCGAAATTGTTTTGGTGAGTGGCTCCCTAAGCCCAATCAGGATGCTACGGCCTGTGGCTTCTTTTCGAATCAGATATGTCGTGCTCATGTGTAAGGTCCTAACCTGCTTGTCTTCATCATCATCCGTCATTAGGTGCAGGCATACCGGCACCCGGTCTTTGAGATTTGAACGCTCGCGCTAGAATACTTACTATGAAAAAAAGAAATGGACGCGCATCACCGGCGCAGACAAAGATGAAATTGAA
>JAYVXZ010000066.1:0-6441 GCA_043784715.1 Candidatus Adlerbacteria bacterium | reverse complement strand
TTGAGCAGATTGAGAATTCGAAGGCCGTAATAACTGTATATTTTAAGCCATATGGCGAACGTGCGACCGATCCAGTTAGAATCCTTCCGCCTCCGCAGTAAATATCTTTTATCGGGCAACCCGACTGCTTTAATTTGCGGATTTGAGCTAATATTGTTATGTGGAAAAATTCCTAAAACAGAATTGGTTTAAGGTGGGTGCGATATCTCTATTACTGATATTCGCACTACCGGGGTTCTATTATTTGGTAGTTTTTCTTCCGAATTTCCACAACAGTGAATTGTTGATGCAAAACCGAACTTTTTGTTCTCAGATGGATGAAAAAATAATTTCAAAAAATTATCCAAATTTCGCTAGCGGTCTAATTAGTATTAACTCGAATGATCATTACAATTTGAACCTCAGCAGATGTTTTATTGAAGTGAACTATTCTTATGGACCTAACCCTTTATATAAAGAAGATTCTATTTATGATGCACTGGATAATAAAGTATTGTTTTATTGTATAAGTACGCGTCACGCGGATCTCTCAGTAGAGGGTGGATGTTACGACCATAGATTAAATGAGAGTGTGACGAAAATTCCTAGAGCGACATTCGATTCATTAAAAAATAACTACATGAACCAATAATTGAGGATTGATGAATTTACTAGTTTCTTAAGATCTCATGCTTTATATAATTGGCGTTAACCACGGAATACAATACCCACTCAACTCTGAACGTAGCCAATATATCAATGAAGAATTGGGACAATTTTTAGAATATGTAAAAACACAAATATCGACGATAAAGGATGTCTCATTTATAGCTGAAGAAATGAGTACAGATGGAATGAAAAAAAGATACATTCACTCCACTTTACTTAGAGATTTCATTGAAAATCAAAGACCTGATTCCTTTAGCTTGCAGCACATCTTTATTGATCCGAGCATTGAGGAACGAAAGAATTTAAGTATACCAATAAATGACAAAAGTTCTTTTGAGAAAAGTGAGTTGTTCTGGATTTCTAAAATTCAGTCAAAATTGAACATTGATGAAAGCGGCTTGGTAATTATTGGATTAGACCATATTGAAACTTTCGCGGTGTTATTAGAATTTAGAAAAATAAAATACAAAATCCTAACTCCAAAATGGAGCCCTGACCCGAGTGTATAAATGTAATCGAATAAGATAAGCTAAAATACCTTTACGCTGCTTGAATCTGGTAGTTTGAATCCTGAATGGCCCGCAGGAGCAAATTGAACGAAGAGAAATTTGAGAGAAAGCGGGGGCGCTTTCGTGTAGGATTTAAAAAGCTTTGAGAATAAAATTGATACATAATATTGACACCCTGTTTGTAACTTCATGCAGACAAAACGAGTACATGATATAAGGAAGCTTGAATAGAAAAGTGAGATCCTATGGCTGTTCGCAAAAAAACTGATCCTTTCGACGCGTCGAGCCCTTTGCTGCCTGGAGATTCCTACCACGAGCAATTAACTCGCGCTATGGCAGCCGCCGCCCAGCCGCCGCCCCTACTTGGGACAATCCCAAAACGTACACGGGGTGTTGAAGTTGACTCAAAACCGGCGGCCGAGCCCGACAACGCCTAAACTGCTCCTGTAGCAGTTTTTTCTTTTCTATAACGATAGGTATTCCGACTGTGACTTACCGGCGGGCGTGTTGCTTAAAAATCTGCCATACTCTACTTGTTATGCATATACTATTTATTACCGCCAATAAACGCTATCTCGACGAAAGCTCTGAGCAGCGCGAACTCCTCAGTATGATGAGCGACGTGACCGAATCGCTGCATGTCGTAGTGCTTAACACTCGCGGCAGCGGATACGAAAACCAAAAGATAGGGGAACGCACGTGGCTCTACCCGACCAACTCGCTCTTTCGGTTCATGCTCTACTTCGACGGGTTGTCGACTATTCGCCACCAAGTGATGTGGCAAGACGAGCTGCACGCCGACGTGATACTCTCCGACGATCCAAAAATTGCGGGCTGGTTGGGGATGCGGATGGCGAGCTTGTATGGGCGCGTGTGGATGGTAAACCTCCACGATTACTACTGGGACATCGAGACCTCGGTGCCCAACCTTTTTTCGCGCTACACTATTGTGCCGCTCAAAGACGTATTCCTCAACGCATTTCGTATCATTGCCTTCTCTGAACGCGTTGCAATATACACCCAAAGTTCGGGAGCGACCGACGAAGACAAAGCGAAAGTTGTCGTTTTTCCGGAAATCTATACAGCGCCGACCGCGGCCGCCTCTATGGACATCAAATTAAAGCACCCTGAGTTTAACTTTATCGTGCTCAACTACTTGCCTCGAAACAGCGACAAGCTGCCGATAGCGCTTGAGGCGATGATGATTCTCCATCATAGCTACCAGCGCTCCGGTATGGTGATCATGACCAACCGAAAGCCCACGTCTAGTATGCTGTCCCAAGTGGCTCGCGCAAACGCGGCCGACTGGGTTCGCTTTGAAGTCATTGAGCCGGAGTCGTTTCCTTATACGAACGCAAACGTGTATTTATACTTAAACGGGGGAGAAGAGGAAGATGCGATGTTTATACGCGCGGCATCTACCGGCTCGTTGCCAATCGTGGCTGCTCAAAGTGTCGTGTCGGAGAAAATCCTCAACAATAACGTCAACGGGCTTATCGTCTTTGAGCTTACATCTCAAACCATTGCGAACGCAATTCGAAAACTAAACGAAATTCCCGGCCTGCGCGAAATGTTTCGAGTAAACTCCGGACTGCTCTTACAACAGCAAATCGTGCCGAGTCGCGAAGAGTTGGTACAAAAGCTCAAAGAGTACTTTACCTTTGCCTACGAAGAAAAGCCGGGGGATGCGCCCGGCCCCGAGAAGCACCTTTTTGCTCACTTGGCGGATAAAAAAACAATTCTTGATCGCCTCTCGTTGCGACTCAAGCGCATAAAAGAAAAGTATACGAAATTATGATTGCGCGAACGCTACGGTAAGTACGCCGCGAGCACCCGCTTTTTTCAATGTTCTCTCTGCCTCCGCAAAGGTTGCTCCCGTAGTGGTGACATCATCAAGTACGATACATAGTTTGCCGCGTACCATCTGCGGGTTAGTGATTTCCATCGAGCCGGCAACGTTCGTTTTGCGTTTGTGTTGTGGTAACCCCTGTTGCGCTGGTGTGTTCCTACTGCGACGTATGACATGGGGTGCGTAGTCAAACATAGTTCCTGTTTCGGCTAAAGCCGCTTTTGCAATCAACTCGGTTTGGTTGTGGCCTCGTTCCTGGCGCCGTAATGGATGCATGGGGATAGGTATGAGGAGGGGTTTACCTATACACTCTGCTGCAAGTTCCAAGAGCGTCTCAGCTAAAAGCGCGCCACTAAGCTCAATTGCGCGACGGTTGGCGTAATATTTGATTTCCCACACCAAAGCACGCACGCGCTCGTCGTGGTACGGTAGTGCGCCCGCCTGCGTTCTGGGTATATCTGCAAGCTCTTCTATTGTAAGAAAACGTATGAAGCGTTCAGTCGGTCGCGGAGGGATAATAGCATCGCGCAACAACAATAAACCCGCTAAAATGCTTTTAGGCATAAGTGCTATACTAGTACCACAAATAACGTCTCATGGCATTTAATTTCTCATCACTATTTAAGCAGGAATCAAAGAGTGTACTCGGGGTGGATATCGGCACCTCATCTATTAAAGTTGTACAGCTCAAGCGAGAACATGGCCGCGTACTCTTGGAAACGTACGGCGCTATAGCCTTGGGCCCATACGCAGGTGTCGAAATTGGCCGTGCTACGTCACTTCCGGCTGAGAAGATAGCTGAAGCACTTAAAGACGTCATACGCGAAGCAAACGTCACCACAAATGTCGCGGCGCTCTCCATTCCGTATTCGTCAAGTCTTATTTCGATACTCAAACTACCTGCTTCGGTCGAAAAACAATTGGCCCAAGTGGTGCCAATTGAAGCGCGCAAATATATTCCTGTACCTATTAACGAAGTGATGCTCGACTGGTTCGTCGTTGGCTCCGACAGCAAGACCGACCCTACGGGGAAAATCGAAGTGCTCTTGGTCGCCATCCACAATGACACCATCACAAAGTTCCGAAATATTGCGAGTGGCGCCGGTTTGGCGGTTACATTCTTTGAAATAGAAGTCTTTAGTGCGGTGCGCGCCGCGTTGGAGCACGGTATAGCCCCCGTAGCAGTCGTCGACATGGGCGCTGCAACGACAAAGTTTTACGTAGTAGAGCGCGGGCTTATTCGCGAAAGTCATATCATTTCCCACGGCAGCCAGGACTTAACGCTTGCAGCCTCCCGAGCGCTCAATATAACGGTGACGCAAGCAGAAGAATGGAAGCGCAAGTTCGGCCTCGGCGCACCTGACAATACCGTACCTGTCCAAGCAAATCTTGCGGAGTCATTTGCACTGTCCCTGAATCCGCTTTTGTCAGAGTTGTCACGTACTATTGCCGCATACGAAACGCGTTTGAATCAGTCTATTAGCATGTTGGTGCTCACCGGCGGCGGGGCAGGGCTCAAGGGTATGAAAGACTTTGCCCAGGGTCGCATACCGACCGAAGTATTTTTGGCAGATCCGTTTAATAAAACGCAGTCTCCTGCATTTTTGGAATTAATACTTAAAGAGGCCGGTCCGGAGTTTTCGGTGGCGGTTGGTTTGGCTCTGCGTCGCTTGCAAGATTTGGGATAAGTCTCGTTATCCCACACACAATGTGGATTGCACACATGACTTTTAAATATTGGGGATATACTAGTGAGTGAATGGACAATCCTCTGCAGCCTTCTTTCATACCAAAAAAACCACTTAGTGGTCCAAGTGTCCGTAGCAGTGGTGCGGCGTTCGGAATGTTCTTTGTGCTCGTTGCAACGCTTATCTTCGTCGCGTCGCTATTTGCGGCTGGCGGTGCGTTTGTGTTTAAAGGATTTCTGCACAGCTCTATAGCGAGCAAAAGCGATACACTGCAAAAAGCCGAGGCCGCATTTGACCCTTCAACGATTCAAGATCTGGTGCGCCTCGACGCACGTATAAACAATGCCGAGTCGCTCTTGCAAAAACACATCACCGCGCTTTCAATTTTTAATTTCTTCGCGCAGCAAACTTTGCAAAACGTGCAGTTTACTGGCTTTACCTATGAGCTTCAGGAAAATGGCTCGGCGCAGGTGAGTCTTACCGGTATCTCAGATGGTTTTGCGACTGTTGCGCTTCAAAGCGACCAGTTCGGTGCAAGTAAGGTGCTTAAAAACGTTGTGTTTTCAAATATTGTGGTAAATGCCACCGGCCGCATTGGGTTTAATGTCAAAGCTGACCTAGACCCTTCGCTCCTTAGTTATGCTAAAAACCTTACTGCCGCTCCTGTACCCCCTCCGGCGGCAATGCCGAACACCACTCCCCAGCAGCAAATGCCTCAAACCGGCAATACAGGGCTTCCCGTCTTACCATAAAATATGATGCGTCTATTTATACCTTTTATACTTGTTGCGGTCGCTCTCGGCCTCTTTTCCCTATATACCAACCCGGCCTACCAAACGATTAAAGGATTGCAGATTCAAAACAATTCATATGACGATGCGCTCACAAAGGCGCAAGAGCTCCATACGGTGCGCGACCAGCTACTTTCAAGGCGCAATTCTTTCTCGACGGGTGACATCGACAAGTTAAAGCACATCTTGCCTGACAATGTTGACAATATTCGCCTTATCATTGACATCAACAACATTGCGTCTAAACACAATCTTGCTTTGACCAACGTAGACCTGGGCGACATGTCCAAACAAAAAACGACGCAAGCCGGGACCGAAGGCGGTGCAAACCCGGTTGGCTCGGTAGTGGTCGGTTTTGCGGTCAATACCAGCAACTACGACGACTTCTTGGCGTTTTTGCAGGACCTTGAACACAGCTTGCGTCTTGTTGACGTCAACAAAATTGGATTTACCGCGGGCGCTACCGGCATTACTACTTACACCATGAGTGTTCGCACCTATTGGCTCCACTAGTATGTTTACATTCATCAAACAAAACAGACTGCTCACGTTCATTGTCGCGATTTTCGTGTTTGCGGTCGTGTACTATGCTTTCTTTGCGAGCAAAGGGGATAGTAACTCCCTTCTGTCTTCAAGCGCGTCGGCGAATCCGTCAGCACAGTCGCAGCAACTTCTTGTTGTCTTAGCAAATTTGCGCACGATTCGACTCAATGATGCGGTGTTTCGCGACCCGGTTTTCTTGTCGCTCAATGACTTTGGTGTAGTCATTACTCCTCAAAATGTTGGACGACGCAATCCGTTTGCGCCGTTCTCCCCGGGGGCAACCGACGTACCCTCCGCAGCTGCAAAACCACAAATTAAAATACCAGTTGTACCCACGCGAACAGTTGTACCAACCCGACCAACCCGAGTAAATCCGGTCCGCTAACACTATGGATCTCCTGGCTCTACTCGAA
>JAYVXZ010000065.1:0-6491 GCA_043784715.1 Candidatus Adlerbacteria bacterium | reverse complement strand
CGCAGGCAAAGCGCGAGATATGATAGAAGCGTTAGTTAAAGAGTATAAAGCCGGTGAAGTATACGAAGGGGAAGTAACGCGGCTTATGGATTTTGGCGCATTCGTACGTATCGGGCCAGGCAAAGATGCCGAGGGGTTGGTACATGTCTCCGAAGTAGCTTCGTTTAGAATAAATAAAATATCAGATGCCGTTGCAGTGGGGGACAAAGTTCGGGTTATGATTAAGGAGATAGACGAAAAGGGCAGGCTGAATCTTTCAATTAAGGCCGCCGACCCGGAGTTCGCCTTAAGGAAAGGACTACAACCAAATGGACCAAGAACCAATGAAGGAGGAGGGAACGGGCATATCGCCAGTAGGGGATAAAGTCTCGGGTGCGGGTGCAGACCCGCGCTCATTTATCTTGCCCAACAAAGAGGTGTATTCTCCTTTAAACGCGCAGCGAACGAGCGCGGGCAAGCTCTATACGCAAGAAAAATCTGCCACACTTCCAAAAGCTCCGGCACCGCCGCCGCTCCCTATCGTCGCTCCGCAAAATAGCGACGCGGTGCGACCGCTCGAGACATATCAAAGCGACGTCGAAAAGTATATACGCGACCAGAATATTTCGACTGTGCAGGTTGCAGCGGCTGAGCAAAAACGTCGACAAGACACCGCACAACCTATCGAAGTTGCGCCACGCGCGCCGCACGGCAAATCAGTTGCGCTCCAAGTTGCCGCAGTTGTTGCGGGCATATTGTTTATAGTCGGGGCAGGAAGCGCGTTCGTGTATAGCTATGTAAAGTCACAACCACTCCCACAAAAGCAAAACCCAACAGCACCTTTTATAACAGTGGACTCGACCATGGACATAGCGCTCACGTCTGGTGATTCGCGCGATATAATTATGCAAAAGTTCGTTGCTGCAGAAGCACAAACCCACCAATCGGTTGGGCTCGTAGCACAACTACGACCCTGGATAGCGTCGTCAACGGGAACTCTTCCAATAGCTGCGCAAACTTTTTTGTCCGTACTAACGCCAAATATGCCACCGGAGTTGCTTCGAACTATACAACCAGAGTTTTTAATAGGCGTGCATTCGTTCGAAGCGAACCAACCGTTTTTACTATTTAGTGTCGACTCATACCAAGGAGGGTACGCGGGTATGCTCGTATGGGAAAAGACGATGCAGCGTGACCTGTCGCCTTTGTTTGACTACACCCCTACACAGCGCGTTCGTGACGAAATCCCAACAATAGGAACTACCACGCAAGTTCTTTTGAGCCCCTTTGTAGACACCATTGTTGAAAATCACGATACGCGCGCGATTAAAAACACTTCAGGAGACGTCTTGTTGTTGTGGACTTTTCTTGATCGCTCGACCGTACTCGTTACTACTAACCCAAACACCGTGCACGAAATTATATCGCGCATCAAAACTGCGCCTCAGCTGACGGTACCCGGTCAATAAAAAATCAGTGAAAAAACTGTATACTACAAACGTTATAGTATGAAGTTTCACACTAAAAATGGGTTTACCCTTATGGAGCTGCTTGTGGTTATTGCTATCATTGGACTGCTCGCTTCCATAATCTTAGCAAGCCTTTCGTACGCTCGAGACAAAGCACGTATCGGCGCAGGACAGAAGTTTGATAAAGCCACATACGACGCACTGTACGACAAGATGGTGACCGACATGAGCTTTGAAGAAACCTCTGGTTCGATCGCGCAAGACCAATCGGGCAGCCAATTTACCGGCACACTCACTGGTGGCGTGTCTAGAGTTGCTGGCGCACAAGGAAGTGGCCTTAGTTTTGATGGGAGTACCGGGTACGTTACGTTTGGGTCTGTGCCTCTGAATCTTGGCAACGCTTTTACCGTTAGCGCCTGGATACAGGCGAGCCCAAATCGCGCAGGGTATCATCAAATTTTTGCGAAAGGTCCGAAGGTGGCCGGGCATTTTGAAATGTATATAAACACCGGTGACGGACGCCTTTGTATATATTCAAATGACATTGCAACGGGTGCTGCATGCACCACCCAAGCCGTCGACGACGGGAAATGGCACAGTATTGCATTTAGCTACAACGGCACTTCAGGGCAATTTTATTTGAATGGAGGCGCAGTACCATTTACAGGAGCTATTACCGGGGCGATGACCGACTCGACCGCAAATGTATTTATCGGTGCATTACCAGATGTGCCGAGCATGTTTTTTAATGGATTAATCGACCAGGTGCGCGTGTATAGAGGTTCGATAAATTAGTTACTATTTGCGTACAAACCTAGGCTTGGTATGATGCTGTCATATGGATCATGAAAAATTAAATTATTTTAAAAAACGCTTACTAGACGAGCAGAAGCTGGTTGAAGGGGAACTTAAAAGTTTGGGCGTCCAAGACGAACGAGCGCCGGGCGGTTGGGACGCGACACCGGGAGACATCGACGACACCGCAACCGAGCCAGACGAAATAGCCGACCGCATCGAGGAGCTCGAGGGTAACGAAGCAGAGATACGCGAGATAAGCGCACACCGAAAAAATATCGACCGAGCTATCGTAAAAATTGAAGAGGGGACATATGGCATCTGCGAAATAAGCGGCGAAGCAATTGAAGAAGACCGGCTCGAAGCCAACCCGTCTGCTCGCACCTGTAAAGCACACATGAATGACGAGAGCTTACTCTCCGAATAGGATCAAGAAGAAAACCATCCCGGTGCGCCGGGATGGTTTTTCGTTTTAGCCAGCGAATTCATTTGAAGCGGTGTCAACTTGCTGCACGAGCGGGGACGTGTAGAATGCCGCCATGCAATATGCCCGCGTATACGGCGCCCAGACCTCACTACTTACTCCTTACATTGTCACTATTGAAACTGACCTGTCTCGAGGGCTCCACTCTTTTACGATTGTAGGGCTTCCGGACAAAGCAGTCGAAGAGTCTCGCGACCGCGTGGCGGCTGCAATTAAGCACGCTGAGTTTGAGTCGCCAAAAAGTCGGAACCAAAAAATAGTTATCTCGCTCGCACCGGCTGATATTAAAAAAGAAGGGCCGATGTTTGACCTGCCGATTGCGCTGTCGTATTTACTCGCGAGTGACGATATTCGGTTCGATCCGGAACCGTATCTTTTTATCGGTGAGCTCGCGCTCGACGGAACATTGCGAGCGGTGCGCGGCGTATTACCACTTATTGCTGAAGCAAAGAAAAAAGGAAAGACTGCAGTCTTTGTGCCATATGAGAATGCGCGCGAAGCGGCACTCGTTGACGGCATCACTATTTTTGGCGCACATAATTTGAACGAAGTTATTGACCATATCAATACTAAAAAACCTCCGGCCTCTGCTCTAACGTCAGCGAGTAAAGGCGGTAAAAAAGAATTAAAAAAAATAGTGCCAACTCCACTGACAAAATTAGAACCAACTGAAGTCCAAACACCCTTCGCATTGGAAGATATTCGCGGACAAGAATCTGCGAAACGTACCGCGCTCATTGCCGCGGCGGGCGGGCATAATCTTGGACTCTCCGGCCCACCAGGCACCGGCAAGACAATGCTCGCGCGTGCACTCGCATCAATACTCCCGCCCTTAACCTTTGACGAAGTGTTGGAGGTAAACTCCATTCACTCGGTTGCAGGATCGCTGCGCGGCGAGATCATGACTGCGCCACCGTTTCGCGCACCGCACCACACGTCGTCATATGTCTCTATCGTGGGTGGCGGTGCGAACCCCCGACCTGGAGAAGCAACACTCGCACATCGTGGTGTACTGTTTTTAGATGAGTTTCCCGAGTTTGATAGACGCGTCATTGAAGCACTCCGACAACCTCTAGAAGATAGAGTCATAGCCATCGCGCGCGCGAAAGGTACCGCACTCTTTCCTGCACGTTTCACGCTCGTGGTTGCTATGAACCCGTGCCCGTGCGGCAACTTTGGCCATCCGGTCATTGAGTGCGTGTGCTCGCCAGTAGCACTCGAGAGATACCGCCGAAAAATCTCCGGACCTATCGCCGACCGCATTGACCTTTGGATGACGGTCGGGCCGGTGGAACTCTCCGAGCTTGGGAAGAAGGTTACACGCGGGAGTGAAACCATGAATACCAAAGAAAAAGTTTTACATGCAAGACGAAAACAAGCGCTGAGGTTTGGTAAAGAAGGGAAGACCAACTCTGACCTCTCGCCCCGAGAGCTCGAAGAGTTAGTGCCTATCTCGACCTCGGTTCGTGCAACGCTCGAGAAAGCAGGCACCCGACTCAACCTCAGTCCTCGAGTGTTTCACCGACTTATTAAAGTTGCTCGAACTATAGCCGACCTCGACGACGCCGAGCACATCAACGATTCACACGTACTTGAAGCTCTACAGTATCGAGAACGGAAAAGTTAGTACGGTTTCACTGATACTTTTGTAGTTATTCAAATGTGGACACACAACAGAATCGAATGATTGCTCTGGTAAAATAAATTCAAATAAATACGCATTACATTAAACGCGCCACACAATTGTGTGGCGCGTTTAAGTTTTAGAATGTACTAAGACTCAAATTACTTTTTAGTGCTTTTGCGTCCGCCTTTTGAGGAAGCTTGGTGACTGCTCTTTTTACTTTTGCTTCCTGCTTTCGCACTGCTTCGAGTTCCTTGTTTAGCCATGATTATTTTTTAGACCAATAATCGAACATATAAACTGTATCCTTACATTAATTAAGGTTGGATTAAGAACTGCGACACAGTAAAAAATTTTTGTATCTTATTGACGACTGTATCAACATCTTAATTCTATTAGTAATATAAATCAGTACATATATTTCGCTCTCAATCGACAAGCGAAACGATTTGTAGTACATACAGAGTAGACGAAACAACCAGGGAGTTCAGGCTATGCGCCCAAAACCATATATTGGTGTGACCGGCTTCATGACGCGAAGCGAGGTGCAGCATGCATTACACGCGCTGCCGGCAAACCCGAGCCACAAGCTTATGGTCGGCGTACTTTTGAGCAACACGACGCTCAAAGGTTTGTCGAACAGCTGGCCCAACCGATATCCGGCAGGTGAAGCAATACGGAAGATCTTTGTTAAACATCCACACGCCCTTAATCTTTTCCACTATAATTCTAACCAAGCGGACGACGGAATTGTTTTAAGCGACCTGTTGTTTGCACAAAATTTCCCCAGAAGTGATTGTCAGGGATTCCAGCTCAACATGTGTTGGCCAAGTCCAAAAATTTTGAGCGGTTACAAAGCTCAACAAGACTTCAATCAAAACTTCGTCGTCCTACAATGCGGACGTGCAGCGCTCGAAGCCGTGGGGAACTCCGGCAGGGCATTGGCTAGTCGAGTTGAGGAATACCTGGGTCTCATCGACTATGTTCTTATTGATGCAAGCGGCAGTCTTGGAAAGGACTTTGATCTTTCTCTTGCACACGAATGTTTTGATTACCTCAGCGACCTACCAAACATCAGTGTCGTCATTGCGGGAGGTTTGCATGCTCAAAAAATAGGACGCTTACGGATTCTTAAGAATGCACACCCAGGCCTGAGTATTGATGCGGAAGGTACGTTGCGTGACGATCATGACAATCTGGATCTACCGAAAGTAACGCGTTATATTTCGGCAGCACTCAGAGTGCTGCGCTAAAAAACTAGAGCCAGTACAGGCTCTTTTTTATTTTCAAATTATAAGATGCTTTATCTACTGCTCGAACATGCTAATTAAAAAACCTCGATCCCGTTGCAACGGGATCGAGGTTTTTTATTCTCCGCTGCCGACCGGGATGGCGCCGAATGGGTTTGTCGCACCGCGCACTTCAAAGTGAAGGTGTGGGCCGGTGGCTTCGCCGGTGCGTCCTACTTTACCAATGAGCTCGCCTGAGGTAACCGAGTCGCCGGGGGAGACGAGTACTTTGCTTGCGTGCGAATAGAGTGTTTGAGTTCCGTTGTCGTGGGCTACTACGATGTAGTTACCGTATCCTCCGTTCCAGCCGCCATTACTTTTTGCAATGATGACCGTGCCTGCGGCCGAAGCGTAGATGTCACTTCCCGTTGGGGCGCCAATGTCGACACCGTTATAGCCGTGCAAACTTTGAGTGATGATGCCGCCGCCAACCGGCCACTGATAGTAGTTTTCGTATTCAGGACCACCTGCATCGCGCAGAGGAGCGGGCTTAAACGTTTTACTCTTAGACGACTTCGTCTTACCTGCAAGCGTTTTTGTTTTTGCTTTTGAAGGAGAGGTCGTCGCTACTACCGCGGTGAGCTCGCCGTTCGGGATGATGATATTTTGACCAACTACTAAAAAGTCGCCTTCTGCAATATTGTTGTACGAAGCAATGTCGGTTGCCTCAGATTTAAACTTTGTAGCCAAACTTGCAAGCGTCTCGCCCTTTAACACGGTGTGCTGCACTCCTGTGATAGGGAGGATGATAAGTTCTTGGCCAGTATGTATACCGCCTTTCTTAATGTCATTAGCACCAATAATAGTGTTGGAGGAAACACCGAACATACTCGCGATACTTGAAAGCGTGT
>JAYVXZ010000064.1:0-6538 GCA_043784715.1 Candidatus Adlerbacteria bacterium | reverse complement strand
CTGCCTCAAAAATAAGTTTAGACATAGAACGTTCAATTTGGTCGATACGCCGCTTTTCGGATTCGCTTAAGAGTTGCTGGCCGCGAGCTGCCACCTTCAGTTTCTCAGCTGGGTCCGTGACCAGGTCTGAGGTTCTTTTTGCAGCACCTTGGATTATGGCGCTGATCTCTTTGAGGGCGGGCTGTTTGTAGTCGTCTTTGCTGGTGTCTCGAAACCCATACCATTGCGACTCATTACGTCTCGCTTGTAATATAATTTGCATCCAAAAGTATTCGTTTTTTCCTACTTGAGCGAACAATTCTAAAATGCTTGTAATGGGGTCGACCTTGAATTCCTCCTTCGGGTCTTTGTCGAGTTTGTAGTCTATGTATGTCTTTAGGGGTAACGCACCGATACCTCCTTTGCGGTATTCCGAACCAAAGATGTCGTATTCTTGCAGGTTAAAAGGAATGTTTGCCGCGTAATCATCTACCTCAGCAACTTTTGCTTCAGGAAATTGGCCATAAAGCCGTGCTTCTACAATGTTACGCCATGCTCGTCGAAGATGAATATAAAAACCGATACGGCCTTCATTGCTCGCGATTTCAAGTGACCAGATAGGGCGGTACGAACCGCGCCATATACGGGCAATGTATGTAGTCTCCCCTCCTGCATTCCATAGCGACGACAAGAACAGCTCCATAGCCAATGGCGACTTCATCACTTCCTGCGGGAGCTGTACTTCAAGCAGCACATAGTCCTGAGAAAACCAGAATAAAAAGCGAATGTAGTCTATCCAAGAGATCCAGAAGAAAACCAGCAGATATATTGGCAGCCATGCAGGCGAGATAGCTACTAGCATTGCAATTGCTGAGGACAGTGTGTTTGGGTCGTATGCGTTAACGACAAATAGAAGCAACACAAAAAAAATCGGCATAATCGCAAGCGGATCAAATCCCCAGTCATTTATATAATCAGAAATTTTTTTGCCCACCGCATACCCGAGCATCGTATGGTATAGTATACATCAACGAATTCCCTACTATGAGTAATTTTATACTCTGGCTGATAACAAATCCTCTGTTCTTTATCGGAGCAATTATTTCTTTAGTTGCCTGTATGGGTTTCCTTATTTTTCTGCGCGGATTCTTACTTGGACTCAACCAACTTTTTTATATTGACGGTCACGACGACTTTGTCGCGCTAGCGCGAGTGCGTATTACTTGGGGCTTGGTACTTATGGTTAATATGTTCGTGCTATGGGTAGCTATTCGGGGGTTTGCAACGCTGCTTGGGTATGACACCGTGAACCCAGGTACGACAATGCGCATACTTGTACCGTATGCGCTCATTGTTGTTATCCTCTATTTTATGGGTCTTGCTTTCGCAAAACCGAAGCACTAGTTTTATTTAACGAGTGAGAACCTGCTGTCTTTGCCCTTCTTGAAATACTTTTGATTTTGAAGATTCACGACAATAGTGCCCGGCTTGACGTGGCGCTCTTTGAGCACCTTCTCAATTATTTCGTCTTTGCTCATGGCACCTTTGCCGCGAAGCACTTCGCGGATAACGTCTCGTACGACACCGGAAGTGTATCCCCATTCCTTAAGCGCATACATACCGCGGCCAACAAGGACAAAGCGGCTGTCTTTAATAAGTTCGTTGTGAGTTGTTGCTATGTGTGCCTTGCGCTCAAACATCTTTTCAATAAGTGCTGCAACTTCGCGGAAATGAAGCGGCGAACCATGTTTTTTGACTGCTAAGTATGCGTAGTCACGCACGCCTTTAGTCTTAACGTTTGGCGACGAAGCATGACCCCATTCGCCCAAAGGATTTTTGCCAATGTTTTTCGAAATTGAGAGCCAACGCTTGAGCACCTCTTCGTTGCGATATTTATTGTTGATGTTTTCGAGCTCTTTGAGGAAGCGGTCGATCATCTCACCTTCCGGGATGAGCTCTTCGTCGGAAAGGCCGTCATAGAGCTTTTTGAGTGCAGTCTGCACCTTCTCGGCAAGTTCGTGGTCAACATACCAGCAGCGTTCGGTCTCGTCGTCCTCTTTGCGGTATTTAAACGGGTCACCCAAGACCAAAAGGAAGTAGATGTGGTTCTGCATGCTTTTCTCCTTGGACATAAAAGCCAAGAGGTCCTCTTCGCATACAATGCCGCCAAGCGAGTCTATAACGCGCTCAAGCTCTGCAAAGGCCTCATGTGCCTCACCGAAGGCCGGGGACTTCTTAAGCGAGTTTAGGGCATGGTTTTCGATCTGGCGCACACGCTCACGAGTAATGTCATAGCGCTTGCCTATGGACTCCAAAGTAACCCTTTCAGGGCTAACACCAAGGCCAAAACGGGCCTCAAGCACAATACGCGATCGCTCCGGAAGCGAGGTCAAAAGGCGCTTTACTATCGATTTTGGCTTAAATCCTGTTTTTTCAGCTATTTGTGGCATAATTTATATCTTATTTGTAGCACATGTTAGTTCAGAGGTCAATTCATATCAATCACAAAGTTTATGACCTTTCCAGGTATATAAATAGCCTTTTTTTCGGCTCCCTCTTTGAGCCAGGCTGCAATTTTTTCGTCTTCTCGAGCCAAACTTAACACTTCATTTTCATCTGTGTCAAGAGGCACTACTAAAGTCCCTCGAACTTTCCCGTTCACTTGCACTGCTACCACTTGCTCGCTTGCTAGGAGCTTGGACCCGTCAAAGACCGGCCACATTGACACATGTATCGACTCTGTATGCCCTAAACGTTCCCAGAGCTCCTCGGTCGTATGGGGTGCGAATGGTGCCATTAATTGTAAGAATAATTCAAACTGACCGCGTCCAACGCCCCCCTCTTTCTCAATCGTGTTGAGTAAGATCATCATCTGACTGACAGCTGTGTTGAACTTGAATGCCTCGATGTCATCGCCAACTTTTTTAATCGTCTGCTGTATCACCGACTCAAGGCTTTGTACGGGGGTCTCCTGCGCCTTTTCTTTTATGCGCCATACGCGCTCGACGAAGCGTGTCGTCCCGGCAATAGATGCAGTGCTCCACGCGACAGTGTTTTCAAAAGGTGCCATAAACATCTCGTATATACGAAACGCATCAGCACCATGATTTGCCACCACCTCGGTCGGGTTAATGACGTTGCCATATCGCTTGCTCATTTTGCGGCCATCTTCGGCTAAAATAAAACCTAAAAATTCAAGGCGCGCAAAGGGTTCGATAGTGGAGACGCTACCGATGTCGTACAAAAACTTATGCCAAAAACGAGCATAAATAAGGTGGCGTACCGCGTGGTCACCACCGACGTAGACGTCCACCCCGCCTCCGCCCTGGCTTCGATCGGGCAAGCTGGAGCCCATCCAGTAATCCAATTTTTCTTTTGAGGCTAACTCGCTGTTGTTGTGCGGGTCTATAAAACGCAGGTAGTACCATGACGAACCCGCCCACTGGGGCATGGTGTTTGTCTCTCGCTTGGCGGGCCCGCCACAGGTGGGGCACGTAGTGTTGACCCAGTCAGTAATATGGGCCAAAGGAGACTCACCCGTGCCGCTTGGCTCGTATGACTTCACCTCCGGCAAAAGGACCGGCAATTGGCTCTCTGGCACACCTACAGCCCCGTCTGTGGGGCAATGGACAATTGGTATAGGCTCGCCCCAATACCGCTGTCGAGAAAAAACCCAGTCTTTGAGCTTGTAGGTCGAGGTCATCTTGCCGCCCACGAACTCGGTAATTTTTACTTTAGCCTCGTCGCTCGTAAGGCCGTTGAAGTTATATGTATGCGTTAATTTGCTATCGAGCGGTGATAGGTCAGTAAATAATCTGTGGATATCCGAAAAATTTTCAAGGACTTGCTCTTTTGGCAGTACAGACTCAAGAGCTTCCTTTCCTAGATATCCCCAAGCACAACCAATAATTTGTTTTTTAGGTATTATATTTTCAAGTTCTAAAACATCAGCTTTTGTATCCGTAAAATAGTACACTTGGCTCAAATCTATTCCCCACTCTTTACATACAAGTTCTACTTTTTCTTCTTTTGAGTGATGACTTTCAAATCCAAGAATGTGCGTAGGGTTAAGCTCGGTGCGGGCAGTAGCAGGCTTGACATATAACTCCGACCCACTTGACACAATTGCAATTTTAGTGTTGCGAAGTTTAAGAATTTCCAGAATAAATTCATCAAATAATCCTGGATTGCGCTCTGCCATTTTTTTGCCAAATTCCGTTGTCCAGTCATACTCTTCTTGCAATTTTTCAGGTGTCAAAGTGTGGTCTCGTACATGCACCGGCTTATTGCTGGCGTATTCAAGGACATTTTTGCGGGCGGTTTCTATGTCTGGCACATATCCCATAGCAACTTGGGAAGCGAGCGCGTGCTCAAACGTGTCACCAATAACTCCGTCAAAATCGAATATCAGGTATTTGGTCTTACTTCCGGAAAAGTTAGAATTTACAAGAATACCCCTATCGGTATAAGGCTTTTCTTGCATAAGCATCATAAACACAGTGTTGTGAAGTGGTTCTGTGACCTCTTTTTCTGCTTGAATTGTATCCAACCATTCAACGGTAAACTTTCCTTGTTCGTCGACTTCTAACTTTTGGTCCTCTCGAGCTTCACTTGTAAGTTCAAACAAGAGACCAATTGCATCAATATTTCTTGCAACATTTTTTGAATGCGCAAAGTAGCTATGATGAATCGTCGGCGTGCGACTCACAAAAACTAGGTCACTATAACCCGTTTCTTCTTTGATTTCTCGCAATGCGGTCGAAACTACATCCTCGCCCTCTTCCTGGCCTCCTCCTATAAATAATTTTCCACCTAAGTTGCCCCAATGTATAGTTAAAACCTTATTATTTTTTTTATCCAATACTATTGCCACAATACTTTTGCGAAACTCTGGATTTATTTGAGGCGTACCCGTGACCGGTTCAATAACCGAGATAATTGGTAAGTCAAATTTTTTAGCAAACTCAAAGTCGCGCTCATCGTGCGCGGGAACGGCCATGATGGCGCCGGTGCCATATCCACCAAGGACATAGTCGGCAACGTAGATTGGGATCTCTTCCCCGTTTGCCGGGTTGATAGCTTTGACTCCTTTTATTTCTACCCCTGTTTTTTCTTTATTTTCTGCGCGTTCAATTTCGGTCTTACGAGCAGCTGCTTTGATATATCCAAGTACATCCTCTTTATTTTCGAGAACATCATGTTTGTCATTGGTCGCAAGGGTGACCCAAGGGTGCTCGGGCGCCAACACCAAGTATGTTGCACCAAAAAGTGTGTCGGGACGCGTCGTGAACACAGTTAATTTTGCCTTTTCGCCGTTTGGGCCTCGGTTATCATTCGCAGCCGGATTAAAGGTAAACTTGAGAGCAAAATCTATTTCGGCGCCTTCGCTTTTGCCTATCCAGTTTCTTTGCGCGGTTTTGATATGCTCCGGCCAGTCCAAGGTATCGAGGTCTGTCAGCATACGGTCGGCATAGTCGGTAATTTTAAGGACCCACTGTGGCAGGCGCTTTTTGACCACTTCGGTGCCGCAACGCTCGCACACAGTGCCATCGAGGTCTTCGTTGGCGAGGCCGGTCATACACGACGGGCACCAGTTGATTGGTTCGTTAGACTGGTATGCTAAACCTTTTTTGAACAGTTGAAGGAATATCCACTGCGTCCATTTGTAATACTCGGGGTCGGTTGTGTTTATCTCTCTTTCCCAATCGTAGTCAAAACCGATGCCTGCGAGTTGCTCCTTAAAGTTCGCAATGTTTTTTTCTACAGCGACACGGGGGTGAATTTTATTTTTGATAGCGTAGTTCTCTGCAGGCAAGCCAAAAGCGTCCCAGCCCATAGGGTGGAGTACATTGTGGCCTTGCATACGCTTGTAGCGCGAGTAAATATCGGTCGCAATGTAGCCTTTCGGGTGCCCCACATGGAGCCCTTCGCCTGAAGGGTACGGGAACATATCTAAAACATATGTTTTAGGCTTCGAAGCGTCATCTCCAGTATGGTAAATCTGTGACTCACGCCACTTCTCTTGCCATTTCTTTTCTATTTTCTTGTGGTCGTACTTTTCCATTTTTTGCTTGCGTGCCCGAAGTTAGAGAGTAGGAGGGTGGTCGTACTTTTTCAATATATACGTACAAAGGACTGCTCCTTGCAAACTTTTTATCATGAAGTGGGAGCAATCACCACTTGCGCTCTAGATTCCTTTGGTAGCTGGTGTAGTGTTTGGTGGATATCGCTGTGGGTCTATGGTGCGGTCGAAGCATACCGTGCCCTGTGCGTGCTGCCAATTGTCCTGACCTTTGATGCCTGCAGAGCCCATAGAGGCAGGGGTGGGCATACTTGGATAGCCGGCGCGGTTGGTATACATGCCGGCGCGCGAAGCCTTGTTAAAGTCAGCGCACAATTTAAACGACAAGGCGCCCGTCGTTTGGAGGACATATACTTTTCCATTTTGCGAATCTGTCGGTTGCTGCCCATTTGAAAGCGGGTCGTTTAGGTCCGCGAGTGTCGCGGGAAGTTTTTGCTTTTGCTGATAGTAGCTCACTACTTGGTATTGCAAATTTTG
>JAYVXZ010000063.1:0-6575 GCA_043784715.1 Candidatus Adlerbacteria bacterium | reverse complement strand
ATCATTGCGCTTTTGTCGATGATAATTGTGGGATACGTTCGAAGGACGCCGGAGATTTTAAATCACGAGCTTTCCAAACGTACACTTAAACAGTCCCGAGTCCGCAATGGCATCAGTGTTGGCTTTGCGCTTTTGGGGCTCCTAGCAACATTTTGGTATATTCCACTTTCGGTTTTCTTTTATGCTTTTCCGGTCATATTCAATATCATCCCCGGTACGCTGGACTTCTCCGAAAGAATATTCGGATTTACGATAGACTAACGTATGCGCTCTATGTTTTTGATTTTTTTGAGTCTTGGCTTGGCAACGATAGCGCTTGTATTGTGTCTCACTTTGTTTGTCATATGGTCGACGAACTCGTCTATATTTTATACGCCAAGCGCGACGCCTCACAAACAGGTTGCGCTTGTGTTGGGCGCTTCGGTACATGCGAACGGCACACTTTCGACGGTGTTGGAGGAGCGTGCGAATAAAGCAATAGAGCTTTACAAAATGGGTGCTGTGTCAAAAATATTAGTTAGCGGTGACAATAGCAGTGTAGCCCACAACGAAGTGTATCCGGTGGGTAAATATCTCGTCAGCCACGGCATTCCCGTCTCAAATATATTCCTCGATTATGCCGGTTTCGATACGTACAGCAGTATGTATCGAGCTAAAAATATCTTCGGGGTGACTTCGATGATAGTTACGACACAGCGCTTCCATTTGCCGCGAGCGCTCTATATTGCTCGCAAGTTGGGGATAGATGCGGTCGGGCTTGATGTGTCAAAACCAGAGGATAATTACTTCACTAATGGCCTTCGCGAAATTCCTGCGACAAGCAAGGCGGTGTTTGACCTGATAATAAAGCGTATACCGTACTACCTTGGCCCTACGTACTTCGTGACCGGCGACGGGACAGCAACCTGGGTCGGCCCAAAAGTCGAAATGATATACTTTACACATGAATGACAAAGACATGCCAAAGTCCGAAAAAGAATGGAAGGCGCGCCTAACTCCCGAGCAGTTTGCAGTGCTTCGCGAAAAGGGGACCGAAGCGCCTTTTTCAGGGAAATTATTGCAGGAGAAGCGTGATGGTGAGTATCGCTGCGCTGCATGTGGTAGAGCGCTTTTTTCATCTGACGCAAAATATGAGTCCGGCACCGGCTGGCCCTCTTTTGAGGATGCTCTTCCGGGGGCGGTCACGTTTACTGTAGACGAAAGTCATGGGATGAAACGCACCGAGGTGGTGTGTTCGCAGTGTCAATCGCATTTGGGTCATGTCTTTGATGACGGCCCAGAGTCGACCGGCAAGCGGTACTGCATGAACTCCGTTTGTTTGGAATTTGGAGAAAACGATCAGCCTAAGGCTTCATAAGACCTGTAAAAATATAGAGAGCAATTTCAAATATATCCCTCAGTACCATGTAGCCATTTGAGGGCCCCAGGGGTATACTATTTCAGTCACTTACCAATAATCACATATAGTATGTCTAGTGCAATAAAAATACTTGTAGTGCTCATTGTGCTTGCGGGCGGCGGATGGCTCGTGTGGTGGAGCGGATGGCTCGCAAAGCCTCAGCCAGCTGTAACCACGACTACGCAAACGGCGACCACTACGCCGACGCCGACGCCTCCACCTCCGGAGCAAAATATGAACGGCATGAGTGCTGCTAATGACGCTGGTGATAGCTCTTTGGCGCAAGATACTGCAGCCGTCGATACACAGATGCAGGGTTTAAGCTCTGACTCGGCAAGTCTCGACGCAACAATTAATGATAAGCAGACGCCGCAAGCGTACTAAATCTTGTATATGAATACGAAAACACGAACCATACTCTTGCGCGTTGCTTCGCTCGTTTTGGGCGGCACGCTGTTTATGCCTTTCCTTGCTTTTGCCGTTGAGGTAAAAACACCCGCAGCGACTGTTAACACTGCTGCAGGCGCAAGCGCTAATGCCGCTGGCCAGGCTCCAGCTGTGGGAGCTGCTGCTCAGGTTAAGGTTGACGCAAAGTTGCAGCTTGCTAAAGACAAGGCTGATAAAGAAATTGACCGACGCGTCCAAGCTTTGGGCGAGTTGAATACGCGCATAGACGGTATGCAGCGCGTTACGGCTAATTTTAAGCAAACGCTGACTACTAACATCCAAAATCAGGTAACCGGTTTGAATCAATTGAAAACCAAAATTGATGCCGACACGGACGTGGCAACTCTGAAAGTAGATGTTAAAACAATTATCGACTCGTACCGCATCTACATGCTCGTCATGCCACAGGCGCGCATCGCTGCCTCGGCCGACCGTGAAGTAACTATCATTACGATGATGAATCAGCTTGGTGCTAAACTCCAGGCGCGCATCACTGCGGCTCAGGGTACAGGTGCTAACGTGAGTGCGCTCCTTGCTGCTTTGACCGACATGAGCGCGAAGCTCTCGGATGCAAGTACGCAGTCACAGGCGGCTGTCTCGGTGAGTGCCGGTCTTGCACCAGACGAAGGGGACAAGGCAAAGCAAACGCAAAACGCCACTGCGCTTAAAACTGCACGCGCAGATGTACAAGCTGCTCAAAAGGATCTTGTCACAGCACGCAAGGATGCTGAGACAATTGTAAAGGGACTTAAAACTCTTTCTGCAGCCGGTGCGTCCGCAAGTTCGACCGCTTCCACCACCACAACAACAACAACTAAAACCAAAACGCACTAATTGCTAGTGCAGATGTGCACAAAACGCTCCGTAAGGAGCGTTTTTGCGTTATGCTGTAGGTATATGCGTTCGTTACTACGTTTTGTACTGCTCACTCTAGTGGTGAGTGCTTCCGCGGCAGTGCCGCTTTTTGCGTCCGCACACGAAGCATACGTGCTGCACCATGCTGTATTTGTCCGCGAAATAGCCGAGCAGTCGCCGAACCCTTTTCTAGCAATTCAAGGCAACGAGTTTAGGTTTGCCTTTTGGGGAGTTATAGCTTTTCTTGTAGTGGTGAGTATTTTTTGTATATCATTATTTCATAAGTACGAAATAATGATGCTACCACTGTATAGACGCTTACGGCGCTTTGCTCAGCCGATTGCTCGCATCACGCTTGGGCTTTGTTTGCTCGCATGCGCCTATTATGGCGGGTTGTTTGGTCCTGAGCTGCCTTTGCGTGACATGGCAGGAGATTACGACTGGCTGCTTCGTGACGCTTTATATGCCTGTGGCACGCTCGTTGTACTCGGCTTGTACACGCGACTCGGTGCACTCGGTGCACTCGCTATCTTCGGGTGGGCAACTCTCAAAGAAGGAACATATATACTGACGTATACCAACTACTTGGGCGAAATCCTACTCACGCTTATTTTGGGAGGTGGAGCGTTGTCATTGGGTGGTAAAAAACTTCCAAAATCAAAACGTTGGCAAAAATTAATCAAAAGGTTTGAACCGTATAGCTTTCTTATTATGCGAGTCGGGTTTGGTGTCGCAGTCATGTATGCCGCATTTTATGCAAAATTTTTGCATAGCAATTTAGCGCTCCAAACAATTCATGACTACCAGTTGACGAACTACTTCCACTTCGACCCATTGTTTATAGTATTAGGCGCATTTATACTCGAGATGATTCTTGGCCTATTTATTATTCTCGGCATAGAGTTGCGATGGACAGCGATTTTCTTCCTGTTTTGGCTTGGTTTGTCACTACTCTACTTCGGTGAGTCTGTCTGGCCGCACCTAGTACTCCTTGGGCTTAACCTCGTAGTGCTATTCCATGGATATGACAAGTACACCGTCGAGTGCTTTCTCTTTAAGCGGCACCGTCGCGAAATGGTTGCATAAAAAATCCCACTAGCGTTATAGCTAATGGGTTCAGAAGATTAAGTTTCGATAGAATAAGGTCGTGCTCGTGCGATGCTGATTGCTTCGTCGAATGCCCCGAGGACTTGCTCGTGAGAAGTGTTGTCGTTAAGGCCTTCGATTTTTTCGAAGCCTTTACTTGTAGCAACCCCAAGTAGGATAATTGAGGCGTATGGATGTCTCTTCTGAGGCAGCAACAGCATTGCATGAGCCGCTCGGAGTGCGCCAACAGCACAGCGGCGCATATCTTTGGTCTTGTAGGCCTTTTGCACCCAGTCTTTTTTTTGGGCCAGAAGTCCTTTCGCAAATAGTAGTATGCGCAAATCAGGCTGCAAGTTTGGTTCGAACGACCTGGCCGGAGACGTCGGTAGTGCTGTCAGAAGAAGTACTGTTTCTCTGAAAAGGGTTTTCGCTCCCCGCACAATATTGCGCAACGGGGTAGGTGCTTTTGGATCGACTCCATCAAAAGGCATGACACGTCCCTTATGTAGGAAGCGAAGCTCCGCCAACCAGAACTTCTATCCATACAATAGTAATAGACTGCCGAGGCGTCAATGTGTACACTAGAGTCTATGGATGAACAGTCAATTACTCTGGAGTCTCGGCTTGCTGCCCTTGAAGCGAAAACAGACGCTATATTTGTCTCAGTTGAGAAGACTCGAAAGATTATGCTCTGGACGGGGGTCATCACAGTCGCGGTCATTGTGGTCCCTTTATTCCTGATACCGTTTTTCGTCCCCGCTTTCTTGGCAGGGCAGGGGGTCGGAGTGCCCGGGCTCTAGTTATTGCAAGCCCTTGCATTATTTAAAAAAGGTGTTATGTTTCTGCCCAGGTGTTATAACCTGGGCATTATCAATTAATAAGTATGCTTCGCTATATGACGTTTTTACATCTTGGCCGTCGGGCTGTGTTTTCCCTTATTATCGCACTGGTTGCTATTCCTGCGCTCTCATTTGCGGAGGTTACTACTTGCGCTATCCCTTTGAGCACTATCTGCTCGCCAGGTACGCTCCATGTGTACGTGCTTGTCCAAAAAAATGAAGAGGTGACGCCATACCAGGCGCCATCTACCTTCACGCTTACACTCCACGCTCAAAATCCTTCATCGCTTTCCTTCCCAGGCTCTCAAAGCGGCACGCATATGAGCGTAGTTGGCCCATACACAGTCGAAGCGCAGTCTGTGGCACACTACACGCCGAGCTACTCCGTCGGCTGTAATAACTCTGTTTCCAATGGTGGCGAGGCAACGTGCGTGGTGACGATGAGTCCGTCTGGCGCATATTCATCGGCTCCAACGCCCTATGCGTACCCTTATGCCAATCCAGCGATGTTCTGTGCGCCTGCCTACCAAACCATCACTCTTGGTCAAACGGCAACGATGACCGCGGTCAACGGTGGTGGTGCTTATAACTGGTCTACTCCTGACCAAACGTACTTGGCAGTCGGACCTCTCTTAAATATTGCTCCAAGAGCCGCTGGCGTACAAACCGTCAACGTTACAAGCGGTACGCAGACCGCAACCTGCACGCTTAATGTGCTTGCTGTAAACGGCCCGGTATCCTACTCACATCCAACAACTCCAACCTCTCCTAACACCCTTATATCTATTGCGTCCTCCGTAGTGGCTCCAATTGCCTCGGTTAAGCCTGCTTTAACGCTGAGCGCAAACTATATCCCAGCCCTTCCTAATACCGGTTTCTCGCCGGTGGGTGTAAAGCAATTTACTCTAGTACTTGCCGTACTTTTGGCCGCTGCGCTTGTTGCAGCCCCGTATGTCCGAAAGACTTTCACCATCGTTTTTGGCTAGGCAACCTCGCCTAGTTACCGCATTGTACGTGCGTGTGATGCTCGCGGTATTTGGCAGTGTGGTCGTACTATATGGCGCGTATGATCTGTACTCTAAGATAAAATTTGCTGCAGAATTTGCGACTATTCAGACAGTACCTCCTTCCAGCGCGACCACCTCATTTCGCGCAACTGCTCCGAGGCTTATGCCCGCGCGTTTGGTAATTCCAACTATTGGAGTCAACGCAGCAGTTGAAGTAGTTGGCACAAATGATAGTGGTGCTATGGCTACGCCACAAAAGTTTAGTGATGTAACGTGGTACAAGTTGGGTGCTGCTCCAGGAGAAGCAGGAAATGCTGTTTTTGCCGGCCATGTTAATAATGCGTTGACGAAAGCAGGGGTTTTTGAGCACCTCTTTGACCTTACACAAGGTGACCGAATTTCTATTGTTGAGACGAGTGGGTACACGCTCACCTACGCTGTTGTAGACGTTGCGGATTATACAGAAGATGACGCACCGCTTGCAACTATTTTTTCAAAAGATGGTCCGTCAGGACTTGTGTTGATAACTTGTGCAGGAGACTGGGACCCCCATGCACGCTCCTATAACAAGCGCCTTGTCATATACACTCGATTGTTGTCAGAGTAGGAAAACCTGATTGCGTTTTTATATGGCTATGCTATTCTGGCGCTGTTCCTAAGTAAGTTCTCCGGACCGCAGTGCGGTGTTAAGTGGGGAGGTCGCCTTACGATCGAACGGGGCTCATAAGCCCGATTACATCATTCGTTACGCAACTATGGTACAAAAACTGTTTGTAGGTGGCATCCCGTGGAAAACCACGAAGGAAGAGCTCCAAGATGCATTTGCCAAAGCAGGTGAAGTCGCTTCTGCGTCCATTGTTATGGACAGGGAGACTCGCGAGTCGCGCGGGTTCGGCTTTATCGAAATGGCAGATGAGGCAGGTGCTGAGAGCGCAATTGCTA